>JBEBHT010000225.1:0-6965 GCA_040081135.1 Lacibacter sp.
TACAAAATTTACCATTAATAAAACGTCTAAAAAAATCAGCAATCAATATATTCCATCGTTAGCATCTTTTCTACATCTATACAATCGTAACAGAGGCAAAAATAATTTACAAAGTTCCGCAACATTTGGTCTTTCGGTTAATCCGACCAGCCTTGAATCACTAAGAGTTATGGCAGGTTATAGTTTGATATTTGGCGAAGAGAAAAGAGGTGTCATTTCCATAGGTGTTATTGGCGGTTCCGTATCAAAACTTAATCCACACTTTGATGAAAATAAAGCTTATTTATATTCCGACTATCAGGGACTTCAGGAAACAGACCTTATTAATAAGAAATTTAAATTAGGATGGTTCTTCGGGCTTTCCTATAATCTATCAAAAAAGCGGTAATTCGGTTCTCTTGTAGTCATATTTAAAAGCTATTGGCGTAAAAAAAATGACCTTTACTTTTTTTGCAAAACCCCGCTGACAGTATATACTTCATTGGCCGTTGCTAACCTATGTTAAATAATCCCACACCTGTTCTTCGTTTCCCTTTTTCATTTCGATGGCTTCAATGATCTGTACCCATTTTTCTTTGTTAACAGCAGCGCTTTCACTAAAGCCTGCTGCTTCGGCATCAGTGGCATACTGAAAATAGCGGGCTTTTAGTTTAGCTAATTTTTCAAAAGACAGTTCTGTCATCTTTTGAATATTGGCAGACTTGTTTTCTTCCAGTTGCTTTAATGCAGCGATAAATATTTTTGAAGCAGCTATCATAAAAACATGTTTTACAACTCTTCAAAGAAATCATTATCCAGATCTTTTACCTCGTATAGTTTTTTGATTTGAACACCTACATTGAACTCAATGGCATGTTCAACCAGTTGAGAGCCGTCAATCAGTATTATCCTGTTTTGCGGATTCATTTTGGCTGTTTTTTCTGCATCATCAGTAAACTCCGAAGTGGTTATAAATATTCCTTTGTTTGTTCCTTTTAAGCTCAGAGATCCGATAAAGTCTCTTATATCTTTTGATTGTACCTTATTGTCCTTCCAGCGTTTTGCCTGCACATAAATCCTGTCTATTCCTAATTTATCCTGGTAAATGATTCCATCAATACCATTATCGCCTGACTTGCCTACCACTTCAAAATTACTTTCTTCAATTCCACCATAACCCATTTTACTTAGTAATTGCAAAACGAAATATTCAAAATAATCAAATGGCTTGTTTTTTAATATTTCTAAAAGCTCATACCCTAACTTATTATTCAGGTCTTTAAAAGTGTCTCCTAAAATTTCTTCCGGTGTCTTATTTACATTTTCTTCCTGCTTTATATTTTCCTCCGGTAAAGAAAAAGAGTTTTGCCATCTTTGAAAATCTTCAAATTTTTTGAGATAAGCAATGTTTATATAACTGATATTCTCTGTGAGTACTTTTTTACCCGTTTCAGATATTTGATAAACACCTCTTGAGGGATAAGTAATAAGACCTGCATTCTTTAAATAACTCCTCGTCCACCCAACCCTGTTTCTAAAAAGCCCCATCTGCCCACTGGGTACTTTTATCCGTAAATCTTCTTCAGTTAGTTTAAAATATTTACCCAAACTATCCATTACTTCATTCAATGTTCGGGGTTGGCCGTCTTTTAACGTATCCAGCATGGGATACATTATGGTTTGAAAATCGGGAATGTTGTTATTCATAAATGTTATTTCTTCAATACAAATCTAATTTTTTGTACAGACTTCTTTAAACCCTTTCTCTACCTCCCCTCCACAACCCTCACTTCCTCTTCACTCAATCCGTAAAGGGTATATACTTTTTCATTGATCTTGTCATCGGTATAAGCAATGCGCTGTTCTAACTGTTCAGCTGATCGGGTAGTGTGCTGCTTTGCTTTTGCTGCTGCAGTTGAAGCATGGATTTCAAAGTAATTAATTTAATTTACTCACTGCTTTAAACAGCTCAAGCTGCTGCTCCAGTATTTGCTTAAAGTTTTTAAACTGGAAATCGCTCAGCCCGTTGATCGTTTCATTTGCCAGCTTATGTATATCGGTAAGTTCCGTATCAAAAAATGAATCACCGGCAAAGTATTGATAGTCTGTATTGAGAAAATGCAGGGCTCTTTCTTTTAAGAATAAATCACTGTCAAACGCACCCAGCTGAATCCATCCATTTAAGGGTATTTTCAGGGTTTGACTTTCTGTTCTTAAACCACCCGCTATTTCATTGGCTGCTTCAATGCTCACAACCTGTCCCTGTAGTAATGGTGCCATCAAATCAACAATACGCTTACAAATTTCAAAATACTGATCAATTTTTTTCCTGTCGTCAAGAAGGGTCAGGTATTGAAGCTTCAATTGATTAGCCAGTACTTCACTTTGTTTTTTTGCAGCAGTAAAAAAGAACGACAGCACTTCTTCATCCTGTTGCTGCAGCTGTTTTTTTTGCTGTTCAGTTTCTGTTTTTAATTTCTCCAGTAGAACAGCAGCCTGGTCCTGGTTGTATTTTTCACCATCGTAGTCAAAGGTTTTTGTATCAACCTGTTTGCTGATAATTGCCTCCAGGAGTTGTACGTCGGTTTGATTAGCGAGGATTAATTTGGGCAACGCAACTTTTTCATTGCTGAATAGTTTCTCAAACTCCGCCTGGTTGAGTTCATGTAAAAACGGCTGATTGAAAACAGTTTCAATATCCATTTCATTCAATTGCCTGTTATCATAGTAACCATTGTATTCCTGCGGCAAACTGTATGCATTTACTTCACTGATATACCGTTCCGTAAAGGCTGTTTCATTAATCGTTTCTTTTTTCATTTCCTCAGGAACAGCCTTATAAATAACAGAAGACAATTGTTTCTGCAATGATTCAGGGTTATTGAACAATACCCATGCTGGTTGGTTGTCTGCTGCTGCGGGAACACTTAGCTCTTCCAGTTTTGCAATCCGGTCTTCAGTTGATGGATGGGATGCCCATTGGTCTTTTATATTGACTTTACTCAGCTGGAAGCGCTTTTTAAATGATTCATCAACTACAGGAACATTGTTTTGCAAAGGCAGTTCAAAATCTTTTGCATACTGTTTCATTACTGCGTGATGCTTTGTATAAATATTTTCAAGCACTTCTTTTTTTTGCAGCCAGGCATCTGCTTTCTGAATAACGGTATTGTAGCACATATCACTCACTTCAAGTTTATTAAAAGCAGTGATGCAATTTTTACTTCCGCTTACACTTGCAGCAACTGCATCTGCATGAAACTCCATTTCTCGTGAAAGACTCATGTAGCTTTTATTTATGAGGGAATACATTCCCTGTAAAATTTTCTGAATCAGTTTAATGATCTGAACGGTGAGCCATACAAATATGCCGATAGCCCAGTGTAGACTTCCCCATTTCGTCAGAAAACTTCCATAATCATTGTTTTCAAACAGCATGTTGTAGATGGCTTTATTTACATTGTAAACAAAACTTCCCAGTTTCATGCTTCTTTGGGAGAAATGTCCAAACTCATGCGCCATTACTGCTTTGAATTCACTTAATGTAAGTGTGTTAACAAGTCCTAACCCGATTTGCAAATTCTTTTTTACAGGAAAGATCATACTCCAGAAGCTGTCGTTATAAAATACACAGGCATTCACTTCAGGCGATAAAACAATTTTTTTCGGGAACTCTGTATGCGTATCAATTGTTAACTGACGTATAAACCCGAACAGTTGCGGTTGGTCTTCTTCTTTTATTTCAACACTGGTTGATTCGTCAAACTTTTTTACAGAGAAAATAAATTTAATCAGGAAGACGAAAACCATAATTCCAATACTGATAATACCTGCTCCGGCAATTAGACCGAGAATGCTGGACATGGCTGCCATAACAGTAATGCCGGCATAGATTGAACCAATTGCAAGAAGAACAGATGCAACAATTAAGATAATGTAGACAATGAAAAAGAATACAATGGAACCCATTACTTTTTTTACTTCGGTCTTAAAAGCAGGGGATGGGTCTGTAATGGATAAGGGAACGTTATCAGGTGTGGATGGGTACAATTGCTGAATGCCATTCATGGTTTTGGTATTTATAAAATTGGAAATTAACGACGTGAAGAGAATGAAAAAAATATATTTTCAGAATTTAAATGGTTTCCCGGGGCAATGGTATTGGGGTTGGCTGGCACCTGTATATTCTTTGAAGCTGTGCACTGAACAAATGGAGGGAAAAGTTGAGAATGTTGCACTTATTGACCCCGCAAACCCCGTTTTACTGCCTGGAAACCAGCCTGCCCCCAAATTTTCCCCAATCGCAAAATTCCGAATCTTCTTATTGGTACATTACCGCCTCACCCTTACCTTTGCGGCCAGTTTAAAACCCCTTTTCTTTAAATACATTTAATATGGCCAATTTTGGTAAGGTTAAACAGGTAATCGGCGCCGTAGTTGACGTTCAGTTCCACGGCAAACTCCCCGAAATTTACAGTGCTCTTGAATTGAAACGTCCTAACGGAGATATTCTGGTTATGGAAGTGCAGCAGCACCTTGGTGAAGACAGCGTTCGTACCATTGCAATGGACGGTACTGAAGGTCTCGTTCGTGGAATGGAAGTTGTTGACACAGAGAAAAACATTGTAATGCCTGTCGGCGAGTTGATCAACGGCCGCTTATTTAATGTAACCGGCGATGCCATTGACGGTTTGCCCCAGGTAAGTAAAGAAGGTGGTCGTGCAATCCACGCCAAGCCCCCGGCTTTCGAACATTTGAGTACAACCAACGAAATCCTGTTTACAGGAATTAAAGTAATTGACCTGATTGAACCATATGTAAAAGGGGGTAAGATTGGTTTGTTTGGTGGTGCCGGTGTGGGTAAAACAGTATTGATCCAGGAATTGATCAACAATATTGCCAAAGGATATGGTGGTTTGTCTGTGTTTGCAGGCGTGGGTGAAAGAACCCGTGAAGGAAATGATCTGCTGCGTGAAATGATTGAAGCCGGTATCATGAATTACGGCGACAATTTCAAACACAGCATGGAAGAAGGTGGATGGGATTTGAGCAAAGTGGATATGGAAGGATTGAAAACATCAAAGGCGACCTTCGTGTTTGGCCAGATGAATGAACCTCCCGGTGCACGTGCCCGTGTTGCCCTTTCAGGTTTAACCATTGCCGAGTATTTCCGTGATGGAGATGGTACAGGGAAAGGAAAAGACATTCTGTTTTTCGTAGATAATATCTTCCGTTTTACACAGGCTGGCTCTGAAGTATCTGCGTTGTTAGGCCGTATGCCTTCAGCGGTGGGTTATCAACCAACACTTGCTACGGAAATGGGATTGATGCAGGAGCGTATCACTTCAACACGTAACGGTTCCATCACTTCCGTACAGGCGGTGTATGTACCTGCGGATGATTTAACCGATCCGGCACCTGCAACTACATTTGCCCACCTTGATGCAACAACCGTACTGGATCGTAAGATCGCTGACTTAGGTATCTATCCTGCGGTAAGTCCGTTGGAATCTACATCAAGAATTCTTACACCAAGTATCGTTGGTGATTCGCATTATAATACTGCCAACAATGTAAAACTGATCCTTCAGCGTTACAAAGAATTACAGGATATCATTGCCATCCTTGGTATGGATGAATTGAGCGAAGAAGATAAAATGACTGTATACCGTGCACGTAAAGTACAGCGTTTCCTTTCTCAGCCTTTCCATGTAGCAGAAGCCTTTACCGGTTTGAAAGGAGTGTTTGTAAGCATTGAAGATACTATCCGTGGTTTCAACATGATTATGGACGGCGAAGTGGATGAATATCCCGAAGCATCCTTCAACCTGGTTGGTACTATTGAAGATGCAATTGAAAAAGGTAAGAAGTTAATGGCAGCTGCCAAGGGTTAATCAGTTTATAGTTTGTAGTTGATCTCTGCTCAGCAGACCAGAACTACAAACGAAAAAACTATAAACTACAAACAATGAATTTAGAAATATTAACTCCACTCGGAAAAACATACAGCGGCGAAGTAATTGGCGTACAGTTACCGGGCATCAGCGGTAGTTTTGAAGTACTCGATCACCATGCACCACTGGTGAGTGCACTCAAAGCCGGACAATTAAAGATCCTGGTTGAAAAGAACCGTAATGAGTTGTATAAAATTCAGGGTGGTTTTGTAGAAGTGCTGAACAATAAAGTAACTGTGCTGGTAGAAGGCAGCGAAGCAGTTTAATTCGAAACCAAAATTCTCATAGATAGTCCCGTCAGAAATGGCGGGATTTTTTTTGGCCTCCCCAAACCCCTCCAAAGGAGGGGCCGTCCAACCTCAATCCTCGCTTTTCTAAATATCTAAATGAATTATTGAGAGTTTAAAATGTGACGATTAGAAATCAGGCATTGATGTGGTAATTCTAAATGTTGAATTATGTAATGCAGCACCGTCTCCTCTCTTTTGGAGAGGAGATAAGAGAGGTGAGGCCACACTGGCAGAAGGCAGTGAAGCCGTTTAATTCGAAACCAAAATTCTCATAGATAGTCCCGTCAGAAATGGCGGGATTTTTTTATGTAATCCTCTTCTTCCCTGCATCCATCCTTCATAAAACAATTGTTTATGACCACGAAATGGATGCAACTCTGTCTTTTTTTCCTCCCCTTTACTTTACCGGCACAATCAATTAAACGTGTTCCTGTTGAAACAAAAATGGAACAGGTAACAGTATTTATGAAAGGCGCACAGGTAAAACGGACCGCCAAACAAATGATCAGTTCCGGTAAACAGGAAATTGTGTTTACAGGTATTTCAACTGATATTGAAAAGCAAAGTGTGCAGGTAAAAGCTGATGGCAAACTGACGATCCTTTCTGTGAAAGTGCAAAGAGATTTTTTGAAAGAGCAGGAAGTGAGAGAAGAAATTAAAACTGTTCAGGCAAAGCACCTGCAGCTGAACGAAAAAATAACGATGACATCAAAAATGCTGGAAGTGTTTAAGCAGGAAGAAA
>JBEBHT010000565.1:0-1445 GCA_040081135.1 Lacibacter sp.
TGCACTTCAATTTCGGCGTTCATGTATGTACCTGGAAGCAGGGTTTTATCATACTGTTCAAAATGGCAATGAACTTCCGTATTCCGTTCTGTGGAAAGATCTCTTCCAATTAATAGAATTTCGCAAAGATGTTTGTTCTGCGGATCATTGTTTGTAAAGGCAAATAGTTTCTGGCCAATAAATAATTTAGAAACATCTTTCTCGAACACTTTCAGGGCAAGATGTATATCAGTAGGATTGATCAACTCAAACAGAACCTCTGTTGGAGCAACATATTTGCCAATATTCACATTTACTTTTGAAACATATCCGTCAATAGGAGAGTGGATCTGCACACTGCGGGTAATACTATTTTCATTCAGCTGGGTAATGTTAATTCCTGCCAGTTTCAATTTTTCAGCCAGTGCACTGATCAGCACTTTCTGGCCTTTGAACTCTGCTTCTGCCTGCTGATAAATTTTATCGCTGCTGGCTTTACTTTCATTTAACTCTTTTTGCCGCAGGTATTCATTCTCCAGAAAGCTGATTTTCGCCTTAGCTGTTAAATAATCCTGCTGCAGCTGTATGTACTGCTGATCTTCAATAACAGCAATTACTTCTCCCTTTCTTACATGCATGCCCGGAAGTAGTTTAGTCGTCTTGAGATAGCCGCCTAATGGTACACTGATGGAAACAATATTCTGTGGTGGTACATCAATCCGTCCATTCAGCTTAAGAATAGAGGAAACAGCTTTTTGCTGCAAACGGATTGTTTCAATGCCTGCATTTTTAAGCTGTGCAGTTGTAAGTGTTACTATGCTGCCATCAAGTTCAACCGAAGTGTTTTCCGTGCTTTTCTTTTTACTGCCGCATGCAAGCAAGAAAACAAATGCTGCACTAATAATAATATATTTTTTCATCTGCTGAAGTTTACTTGTTGTTATAATAGTTTAAACGAATGATACTTTCATTGAGGTTTTTTACTGCATCGAGGTAATCATTTTTAATGGAAGCTGCCTGGTTTATGAGCATAAACCATTCAAGATAGTTGATAAGTCCGCTGTTAAACTGTTTATTGGCGGTTACAATAATCAGGTCTGCATTTTGCAACCCGGTATTTTCAAAGTAGAAAACAGCTTCTCTGAATTTTTCATACTGAGCAAGTACAGTTTGAAACTCTGTTTGCAGCATCTGCATCCCAAGAATATAGTTATTCTCTGTAATGAGCATTCCAAACTTTGCACTGTTGACTTTTGCTTTTTGCGCTTTCGCAAAAACAGGAATGCCAATTCCCAGTTGTACTGATTGAAACCGTTTTGAACTGCTGTAGTTTTTATTATCGGCACCCATACCGGTAATACTGCTGCTGTAAATACCCATTGTTATATCCGGCAGCAGTTTTGATTTTTCCACTTTGATTACTGACCCCGCCACCTGTTGCTGATGCTTTAAGAAAACCAGGGAAG
>JBEBHT010000226.1:0-6937 GCA_040081135.1 Lacibacter sp.
ATGTGTATAAGAGACAGATCATGTTGCGTTTGTCAACTCCCGATTTCAAACGTTTTGTACAGGCCGATACATTTGATGTAACATACGGTGGCGGCGAAGCCAATGTTGCAGCAGCATTATGTAATTATGGTTTAAACGGAACCTTTGTAAGTAAAGTGCCCGCTAATCCAATCGGACAGTCAGCAATCAATCATCTGCGCCGTTATGGTGTGGATACACAATATGTTGCAAGAGGCGGCGACAGGTTAGGAATTTATTTCCTCGAAACAGGAGCTTCCATGCGTGCATCACAGGTAGTATATGATCGTGCAGGAGCGTCTATTGCAGATGTTAATGCAAGTGAATTTGACTTTGATAAAATATTTGAAGGTGCTGACTGGTTTCACACTACAGGTATTACACCTGCATTAAGCGATAAAGCTGCTGCTTTAACGGAAGCTGCTTTAAAAGCTGCAAAAGCAAAAGGGATTACAAAAAGTATTGATCTCAACTACCGCAAAAAATTGTGGAGCAAGGAAAAAGCAAGAGAAGTAATGACAAAACTTTGCCAGTATGTGGATGTTTGTATCGGCAATGAAGAAGATGCTGATACAACACTTGGTTTTAAAGCTGCACATACGGATGTTACCAAAGGTGAACTGAACCTCGATGGGTTTAAAGATGTGTTCAAACAAATGCAGGCGAAGTTTGGATTTAAATTCATTGCATCTTCCTTGAGAGAAAGTCACAGTGCCAGTGATAATGGCTGGAGTGCATTGGTATATGATGGCAAAGAATTTTATCACACAAAGCAATACAGTGTTCGCATTGTTGACCGTGTAGGCAGTGGCGATAGTTTTGCCAGCGGATTAATTTACGGATTGGTAACAGGAATGCCGATAGGCGAAGCAGCAGAGTTTGGTGTGGCAGCAAGTGCATTGAAACATACAATACCGGGTGATTTAAATCATGCAACCTTATCAGAAGTAAAAGAACTGATGAAAGGTGATGGAAGCGGTCGTGTACAGAGATAATGATGTTGAACGGTGAATGTTTAAGGTTTCATATTAAGAAGGTATGAGTATTTTATCTCAGCTTAATAATTTAAGAACCTTAAACTTTCAACCTCAAACTTTAAACCTAACAAATATGATCATCGATACAATACAGAACGCACCAAAATACTTTTCTGCACATCCATCATTTGCAAAAGCATTTGAGTATATTCAGCAAACGGATATGAAGAATGCAGAAGTTGGCAAATCAGATATTGCTGAAGGATTGAAGGCAATTATCAGCAGTGGTCCCGGCAAAACAAAAGAAGCAAGTCTTTCGAAGTTTGAATGTCACAATAAAAATATAGATATTCAGCTTTGCATCAGCGGTAATGAAACTTTTGGATGGAAACCAAGAGAAAAATGCGCATCGCCAAATGGTGAATACAATGACGAAAAGGATGTGTTGTTTTTTAATGATGCACCTGATATGTTCTTTCAGTTAACCGACGGCCAGTTTGCTATTTTCTTTCCGGAAGATGTGCATGCGCCCATGATTGGAGATGCCGAGATTAAAAAATTAGTGATCAAAGTAAAAATTTAATGACTTACCCCAACTTTCATGTTGGGGGAAAAAATAAATGCAATGAGTAAAACACAACAAATAACAGATGCTATTGTACAACAGGGAATTCTTCCCCTTTACTTCAACCCTGATGAAACAGTAAGTGTTGAAGTGTTGAAAGCATTGTATAATGCAGGAGTAAAAGCAGTTGAATATACCAACCGTGGAGAAGCTGCATTGAGCAACTTCAAAAAAATGGTGGAAGTAAGAAATGCAGGAATGCCCGGTTTATTACTTGGAGTTGGCACAATAAAAAATAAGGCGCAGGCAACAGATTACATGAGTGCAGGTGCAGATTTTTTAGTAAGCCCAGGCTTTGTTGGTGAAGTAGCCGCTTATTGTATAGAGAATGATATTTTCTATGCACCTGGTTGTATGACTCCATCAGAAATCATTGCTGCAGAAAATGCCGGTGTAAAATTCATCAAGCTTTTCCCTGGAAATATACTGGGCACTGAATTTTTAACCACGATAAAAGATATCTTTCCAAAACTGCTGTTTATGCCAACAGGTGGCGTAGATACAACAAAGGAAAGTATTGAAAGCTGGTATAAAGCAGGCGTTTGTGCAGTAGGAATGGGAAGCAAACTGGTAAGTAAAAAATTAATGGAAGCGAAAGATTATGCGGCCATTGAAAAAGCAACAAAGGAAGTACTTGAAGTGATCGCTTCGGTTAAAAAATAAACCACTTAATAAAAAAAGGAATCAACTGTTCCTTTTTTTGTTTTGTATAAAAAAATAAAAATTATGACGATGCAAGCCATAGGGAAATACAGGTGGACGATTTGCGCCTTACTTTTTTTTGCTACAACCATTAACTACTTAGACAGGCAGGTGCTTAGCCTGCTGCAACCCCGGCTTGCCGAGTTGTTCAACTGGTCGAACAGTGATTATGCCAATATCACTTCTGTATTCCAGTTCGTGTATGCCATTTCCATGCTTTTTGCAGGCCGCATCATTGATAAGATGGGCACTAAAAAAGGCTATGTGTGGGCCATTGTTGTTTGGTCAATAGGTGCCCTGATTCATGCATTGGCAATTCCAATGGGGCAGGGAATAGCAGTTGTACTGGGCTGGGTTGGTATTATTGCAGTACCGGTTTCAATTGCCGGCTTTATGCTTTCAAGAGCTGTACTTGCAATTGGTGAAGCCGGTAACTTTCCTGCTGCTATTAAAGCAACAGCTGAATATTTTCCTAAGAAAGAACGATCCTTCGCAACAGGTATATTTAATTCAGGTGCTAATGTAGGTGCGGTGCTTGCACCATTAACTGTTCCCTGGATCGGTGATCATTGGGGATGGGAATATGCATTTATTATTATAGGTGCCATTGGTTTCTTATGGCTCTTTTTCTGGATCGTGATGTATGATAAACCTGAAGAGCAGAAAAAATTATCGGCAGCCGAACTGGCATATATCAAAAGTGATAAAGACGATGAACCTGCAGCTGATCCTGCTGCTAAGCATGTACACATATCATGGGTAAAACTGTTAGGATATAAGCAAACCTGGGCTTTTGTATTTGGAAAGTTCATGACCGATGGTGTGTGGTGGTTTTTTCTCTTCTGGTTACCTGCTTTCCTGAAAGCAAAATATGCCATGACAGGTACCGTCATTAATGTTCCATTAGCAGTGTTGTACAGTATAACAATGGTAGGGAGTATTGGTGGCGGATGGTTCCCAACTTATTTTATGAAGAAGGGATTGCAGCCATACGATGCACGTATGAAAGCCATGCTCACAATTGCAGTAATTCCATTGGTGGTATTACTCGCACAGCCATTTGGTGATTATAGTTTTTGGGTTCCTGTAATATTGATTGGTATTGGTACAGCAGCACATCAGGCATGGAGTGCGAATATCTTTACAACAGTATCAGATATGTTTCCCAAAAAAGCGGTTGGTTCAATTGTAGGTATTGGTGGAATGGCAGGAGGCTTGGGTGGTGTGTTGGTTTCAAAATGCGGTGGTTGGATTTTTGATGCATACCGGTCAACAGGTATTGCAAATTCATGGGTGCAGGCAAAAGCAGCAGGATTGGGTGATTACCTTTCAAGAATTCAAGGCTTAAGCCTGGTGACGAAATATGGCGATAAAATCGATCTGAATAAAGCTGAGTTAGGCAGTCTTTCAAAAGAAGTAACTGCACAGTTGCAAACGATTGACCCAACTTTGTTTGATAAACTGCTTCAGTTGCAAAAACCACTTGTGCAGACTGAAATGGCAACAGCCTATACAATCATGTTTGCTTTTTGCGCATTGGCTTATCTTATTGCATGGTCGGTGATGAAACTTTTGGTTCCAAAATATAAAGCCATTACTGATTTGTAAATTCCTGTAAGATTAATTTACAATAAGCAGCAGCTCACAAAAAATATAATACGCTCTCAATTAAAAGCAGAAAGCCCTTACCGGGCTTTCTGCTTTTTTGCTTAAGTATTGTTTGTCAGAATAGTAAACCTGTGACTTATATCACCCGTTAACAGGCATCATATTTTTAACTTGCGTACTAAATCAGAAATGAAATGGCTCAAACTTTTAAAGAGATCATAAATGGAAGTCGCCCGGTTGTTGTCGATTTTTCTGCTGAGTGGTGTGGTCCCTGCAAAATGATGGCACCCATTTTAAAGGAAGCCAAGCAGTTGGTAGGTGACAGTGCTGTAATTATAAAAGTTGACGTAGATAAAAACCCCTCTACAGCAAACGCCTATTCAGTACAGAGTGTTCCAACAATTATCATTTTTCAGAATGGTGAAATCAAATGGCGAAAATCAGGTGTAGTTTCTGCGCAGGTATTAGCAACACAGATAAACAGTCTTAAATAAAAAACATGCAGCAACAGTTCTGGGATCAGCGTTATGCAGAAAACGAAACGGTTTATGGAAATGAACCCAATGCTTTTTTTAAGCAATTTATTGATCTGCGTAAACCGGGTTCAATTTTATTGCCAGCCGAAGGCGAAGGAAGAAATGCCATCTATGCGGCAAAGAAAGGATGGGAAGTTGATGCATTTGATTTCAGCACAGTAGCAAGGGATAAAGCATTGTTCAATGCTGCAGGCGAACAGTTGAAAATTAATTATGATGTAAAATCGATTGAATCATTTAGAGCTGCTAAATTATATGATGCAGTTGCCCTCATCTATGTACATATGGCTCCGGCAGCACGAAAGAGGTTTCACCAGGAAATTATTAACTCAATCAAGCCTGGAGGTTATTTAATACTCGAAGCATTTGGACGGGAGCAGTTGAAATTAAATTCAGGTGGGCCGAAAGATGAAAATCAATTGTATGATGCGCCTTCTTTATGTGATGACTTCAGGTCATTACATATTCTGAGTTGTGAACAGAAAGAAGTAAATCTTGCTGAGGGTACTTTCCATGAAGGGAAAGCTTCAGTATTGCGGTTTATCGGGCAACGTATATAAAATGCATGATTGAATTTATCCTGCCACCATTTCTTTTGCCGTAACCAATGAAGATGCCGTCAGTTTTTCTCCACTCAACATTCTTGCAATCGTTTCAATCTGTTCTTCTTTATTCAGCAGGCGGATCTTTGTGCGTACAATATTTTTCTCTTCTTCTTTATACACAAAATAATGTGCTGATGCTTTTGCAGCAATCTGTGGAAGATGCGTAATGGTGATGACCTGGTGATTGGTTGATAAATCTTTTAATAAGATGCCTACCTGTCTTGCAGCCTCACCGCTGATACCTGTATCAATTTCATCAAACAGCATGGTTGGTAATTCAATACTATCTGCAACAAGTGATTTAATACACAGCATTAATCTGCTCAATTCACCACCACTGGCCACTTTGCTGATGGGCTCAAACCTGTTGCTTTTATTTGCATCAAACAAAAAGCTGATCTCATCTTTCCCAAACGGATTCAATGCTGTTTCGTTCAGCTCAACTTTTAGTTTTGCATTGGGCATACCCACACGGTTGAGCAAAGTATTTACATTCTTAACAAATGGCTCAGCCTGTTCTTTTCTTTTTTTATGAAGAACGTTTGCTTCTGTCTGCAGTTGTTTTTGTAATTCTGCCGTTTCTTTTTCCTTTGCAGCAATTGATTGATCCATATTCAACACAACCAACACCTGTTCTTCCAGCTGTTGCTGAATCTTCAAAAGATCATTGGTGCTTTTAACACCATGCTTTTTTTGTAGTTTATAGCCAATCTCTAAACGTTCTGTAATCACCTGTATTCTGCCTTCATCCACACTGATTGCATTTTGCAGGTGATCAAGTTCATCGGCAATATCATTCAATTCAATTTGTGCAGATTGCAGACGTTCAGTAACGGATGTTAAATCACTATGCACATCTTTATACTGCTGCAATTTCAGTAACAAAGATTTTAGTTGTTGCACAAGCGGAGTATCACTTTCTTTCAATAGCTGAACTGCATCGTTGAGTACAGTGGAAATAGCTCCTGCATTATTCAGAAGGTTTAATTCCTGGTCAATCTGTTCCAGTTCATTTTCTTTGAAGGATGCCTGTTCAAGTTCATCCAGTAAAAACTGTTTGTAGTCCTGTTCCTTTTTTGCCTGCAGCTGCTCTTCTTTCAGCAGCTGTAATTCTTTCTGTAATTTGGCGAATTGTAAAAACCTGCTATGGTATTGTTTAACTTCTTTTGTGCATCCGCTTAATGCATCCAGCACTTCACGTTGAAAATTTTCTTCGCCCAGTTCAAGCGTATCAAACTGCTGGTGAAGATCAACTAATATCGAAGTAAGCTCTTTTAGTTGTGTTAGATTAACAGGCGTGTCATTTACAAAAGCACGTGACTTTCCGTTTGCTGCAATTTCTCTCCGTAAGATCAATTCATTTTCTTCATCCATTTCCTGGTGCTGCAACCATTCTTTTACTTTTGAATAATTGCCTGCAGAGAAGAAAGCTTCAACCACACACTTTTTTTCTTTGTTCATTAACACAGTACTGTCGGCCCTGTTGCCCAATACCAATCCCAATGCTCCTAATAAAATAGATTTACCTGCCCCTGTTTCACCGGTTATCGTATTCAGCTCCGGTTGAAATTCAACAGCCAGTTCATCAATGATCGCAAAGTTCTGTATGGAAAGTTTTTGCAGCATACGCAGTTTCAAAACTAACTTAAATGAAGGATAAAGATAAAAGACAGGGAAAAATTAATCAATAAAAAAAGGGCACTTGCAAGTGCCCTTTCTATTTATTTCAGAAACAGATTAAAAATCGATTGAATCATTCAGATCGGTATCAACCAGGATACGACCGCAGTTTTCACAAACAATGATTTTTTTATGCTGTTTAATTTCGCTCTGACGTTGAGGAGGAATAGTGTTGAAACAACCACC
>JBEBHT010000227.1:0-6935 GCA_040081135.1 Lacibacter sp.
GAAGTGCTGTCTCGAAAAATGTACAAGTGGAAGAAAGTGAGTGATGCACTTTATGTTTCAAATAAATTCTGGAACCTATGCATTGTTATTGATGATAAAACAGCGTTCTCCTACAGTATTATTCATAACTACATGGATAAGCAGAAGCAAAAAAAAATACACGAAAGTATTGATTGATAGTAAGCTCTTCCATCCTTATCTGGAATTATCGACAACTGTTATTTTTTAATTCTCCCCGGATTTTGTTTCATAAATTCTTCCCAGCCTTTTACTTTTCCTGCACTTTTCAATAAGGTATTGGATGTTTGAAAATGATGACAGAGTGCAACAGCCAATGCATCCGTTGCATCATAATATTTTGGTTTGGCTTTAAACTGCAGGTGATGCTGCAGCATTTTCAATACCTGTTCTTTATCTGCATTTCCATTTCCTGTTACCGATTGTTTTACTTTTTTGGGTGAATATTCAGTTACATCCAATCCGGCACTCATGGCAACAGCAATGGCTACACCCTGTGCTCTTCCCAGCTTGAGCATACTCTGAACGTTCTTTCCAAAGAAGGGGGCTTCAATGGCAAAATCAGTTGGTTGATATTGTTCAATAACCTGTTTTACTTTTTCATGGATTAGCTGAAGGCGGATATACACATCCTTGTGCTTGGTTAGTTTCAGCACATCCATATCAATTAACTGCACTTTGTTTTGTTTAATACTGATCAGTCCGTAACCCATGATTACAGTTCCCGGATCGATGCCCAAAATGATTTTCGTAGAAGTTTGCAAAGCGCAGGTTAATTTTGGCCAAATTAATTGAAACTGAGCAGGAATTTCAAAATCTTTATTAATTACTTTCTGGGACCGATCCTCTTTGTGTGGATCAGTATTTCTTTATACAACCAGGTGGTTCATCAACCCGACTTACCTCTTGCATGGAAGCAAATGAAGCAGGCAGTAACGGGAGAGCAGAGCTGGAAATTATGGCTGGCAATTTTGCTGATGCCTGTTAACTGGGGATTGGAAACCTTTAAATGGTACGTGCTCGTCAATAAGTTTCAGAAATTATCTTTCAGCAAAGCATTTGAATCTGTACTCAGCGGTTTATCCTTAGCTATGAATACACCCAACCGCATTGGTGAGTATGGAGGCAGGGTAGTATACCTGGCCCGGGATTTCCGTATGAAAGGAGTGGCACTTGCAATTGTAAGCAGTGTTGGACAGTTGCTGATAACACTCATTTTTGGATGGATAGGCTTATTGATTCTGAAACCTGAATTGTACCGTGTACAGTTAAGCGGAACACATTTCTCTGTTATCCTGCTGCAGATATTTCAGTATTCGGTTTTGTTTTTTATCATTATCACCGGGTTGTTTTTCTTCCGCATGCAGCTGCTGGCAAAGATGTTGAAATGGATTCCCTGGCTAAAAGAAAAGTTATCATTTACAGAAGTATTGGAAAACTTATCGAACCGGGCTTATCTTCAGGTATTATTTTACTCATTTTTACGTTTTATTGTTTTTGCATTGCAATATGTGCTGATATGGCAGGCCTTACAGGCAGATATATCCTGGTGGCAGGGTTTTTGGAGCGTGGCCTTGATCTTCCTAGTGATGGCAATTGTTCCGAGTTTTGCCATTGCTGATGTTGGAATCAGGGGAAAAGTGGCCATCAGTATTGCAGGATTATTCAGTTCGAACAGTATTGCCTTACTGACAGGAACAGTGGGTATCTGGTTACTGAACCTGGTTCTTCCTGCGTTGCTCGGGAGTTTGTTGTTACTGACGATTAAAATTTTTAAAGAAAGATGAAGTTTTTTTGGACCCTGTTTTTCACCTTGTTATCATTCAGCTCTGTTCCCACACAAACAGCCGAAGAGTTTTGCGGAATTCATAATACATCATTTCAAAGCGGTGAATCCATTAACTACCATGTGTATTATACATTAGCCGGCATCTATGTATATGGTGGTGAAGCAAATTTCAATGTAAACCTGGAACGTTATAACGGTAAGCCCGTGTATCATATCGTTGGCGATGGCAAAACAACTTCTTTCTTTGATGGCTTCTTTAAAGTAAGAGACAGATACGAAAGCTATATTGATACTGCATCGCTGCAACCCTACAAGTTTATACGCAATATTGTTGAAGGTGATTTTAAGAAATTTGAAACGGTAACATTCAATCATACATCAAACACAGCTACCTCGCAGGGTGGCACATTTAAAGTGCCTGATTGCGTACAGGATGTGCTGAGTTCTATTTATTATGCAAGAAATATTGATTTCAATAAATACAAACCCGGCGATAAGATTCCCTTCAGCATGTTTATAGATGATAAAACCTATAACCTCTACATCCGTTACCTGGGCAAAGAAAAAATTAAAACCAAGTACGGTAAGTTCAATGCAATAAAATTTAAACCTCTCTTAATTGAAGGAACCATTTTTAAAGGAGGAGAAAAAATGATTGTTTGGGTAAGTGATGATGCGAATAAAATTCCTGTACGGATTGAAAGCCCCATTTCAGTAGGCAGTGTAAAAGTTGATATGATGGGCTACCGTAATACACGGTTTAAGTTAAGCGGACTCATCAGTCAGCGGTAATTACCCAAGTGAACTCAGTTCAAAACTCTCCTTCATCCTGATTCCTCTTTCTGTTTGTTGCAGTGTACAGCATTCAATCTTTGGATCATGTTCAAAGAAAAGGACGAAATCTTTTTCAACAGCTTCTTCTAAAAACAATTTCTTTTCATTCATCGTCAGTAATGGCCTGGTGTCGTATGCCATTACATAAGGAATGGGAATATGTGCCGCTGCCGGTAACAGATCGGCCATGTACACAATAGTTTTGTCTTTATAAGTAATTTGGGGCAGCATCATACTTTCTGTATGTCCGTCAACAAAACGAATAGACATGTTTTCATAAAAAGAAGAGAAGGGGATTTGATGAAACTTTCTTTCGCCGGGCACAACAAATTTTAATTGTCCGCTTTCTTCAATGGGTAAAATGTTTTCCTTTAAGAAAGAAGCTTTCTCCCGATCGTTAGGCTGAGTGGCCCATTGCCAGTGATGTTCATTACTCCAGAAGGTTGCATTCTTAAATGCAGGCACCAGTTTGTCTCCTTCACGTTTAATAGAACCGCCGCAATGATCAAAATGCAGATGCGTTAAAAAAACATCGGTAATATCATCTTTGCTGAAACCATGTTTGGCTAATGATTTATCCAGTGTATCATCGCCATGCAGATAGTAATGGCTCATAAATTTTTCATCCTGTTTATCGCCCATGCCGTTATCAATCAGGATCAACCGGTTCCCATCTTCAATCAGTAAGGAACGCATGGCCCAACTGCAGAGATTGTTTTCATCGGAAGGGTTCAGTTTATTCCACATCACTTTTGGCACTACGCCAAACATTGCCCCGCCATCTAATTTGAAATAACCTGTATTAACTGAATAGAGTTTCATGGCGAATTATTTTGAAGCTGCTAATTTCATCTGTTTTGCTGAAGTAACCAGCAGGAAAATAAATCCAAGCACAAAAAATATAATAAGAATAAGAATGGACATACGCATATCGAACTGCCCTTCAATAAACCCAAAACTGAATAAGCCAATTACGATTGCCAGTTTTTCTGTTACATCGTAGAAACTGAAAAAGGAAGCGGTGTCTTTTGTTGGCGGCATAAACTTGGAATAGGTTGAACGGCTTAATGCCTGTATACCACCCATCACCAAACCAACTGTAGCAGCAAGGAAATAAAATTCAAGTTCAGTTGTAGTAAAATAACCGGCAATACAAACACCAACCCACAGCAACACTGTAATTATAATCACACGCAGGTTGCCGAACATAGAAGAAAGTTTCGACATCAGAAAAGCGCCGCCAATGGCAACCAGCTGTATAATTACAAGAGTAATGATCAGTTTGCTATTGGGCAGTTTCAATTCTTTGATCCCAAAATCAGTTGCCACAAGCATAACAGTTTGTACACCCATGCTGTAAAAAAAGAAGGAAGCAAGGAAATTTCTCATTACAGGCATTTGCCTGATCTGTCTGTAAACTTTCCGCAGTTCATGAAAACCATTGATGATAGGATGTTTCTTTTGTTTTCTTTCTGCTTTGGGCGCATTATCCGGTAACCGGCTGAAGGGGATTTGTGCAAAACTAATCCACCATAAACCCACCAAAAGGAAAGTGATCTTCAGTGCCAGTCCTTCATTATCGGGCATCATTACTACCATTGCAAAACCAATCATCTGTAATATAACACTGCCAATATAACCCATGGCAAAACCTTTTGCACTGATTCGGTCCATATCTTCTTTAGCGGCAATTTCTGGCAGGTAAGAGTTATAAAAAACCAATGAACCATAAAAACCAATCCCGGCAAACAGTAAACAGATAAGCCCCAGCCACACATGATCTTTATCAAAGAAAAACATCAGTGAACAGCTTAACGCACCCAGATAACAGAAGAAACGCATGTAGTTTTTCTTGTTACCCTTATAATCAGAGATAGAAGATAGAATAGGAATGAGCAGTACAACCATGAGGAAAGAAAATGACATTACATAATCTTTCATTTCGGTATTCTTAAAATTCCTTCCGAACAATTTTATTCCTTCGGGAAAATTTTTCGTTGATGTAACAGCGGCGTAATAGGCCGGAAAAAAAGTGGTTGTGATAACGAGATTATAAACACTATTGGCCCAATCGTACATGGCCCAGCCGTTCACAACTTTTTTTGAAGCAGTCTGCATATGGATTGTTTTGAGTGAAACAGGTTGTTCCGGCACAGGTAGACTGTATGAAAATAGGATATTAAACTGAAATGGCTTATTTCAGATATCCGGTCATAATCATGATCAGTAAAATAATACCGGCAATGATCCGGTACCATCCAAATAACCGGAAGCCATGCTTCTGCAAAAAGCCGATAAAGAATTTTATGGCCAGCATAGCAACAATGAATGCCACTACGTTGCCAATAATAAATGAAGTTGTGTTTTGTGTGGTTGAAAGAATTATTTCATAACCCTTTTGTTCCACTCCATTTGTTGCCCAGTCTTTTAAAAACAAAGAATAACCTGTAGCTGCCGCCATGGTTGGAACAGCAAGGAAGAAAGAAAATTCTGCAGCGAAAGAACGGGTTAATTTCTGCTGCATACCACCAATAATAGAAGCGGCACTTCGGCTTACTCCCGGTATCATAGCAACGCATTGCCACAAACCAATAATGAATGCTTTGCCAAAGGATAATTCTTTTTCTTCTTTAATGGTATGCTCTTTAAACACATTATCAATGAACAGTAAAACAATACCACCAAGCAACATCGTAACAGAAACCGTTAACGGACTCTCCAGCAACGCATCAATTTTATCGCTGAATAATTTACCAAGCGCCAATGCAGGTAATACAGCAACAAGAAGCTTGGCATAAAACTGCCAGCTCTTAATGTCGATGAATTTTTTCCAGTATAAAACCACCACACTTAAAATAGCACCCAGCTGTATGGCAACGGTAAACAGTTTTGTAAAGTTATCTGAAGGTACATTCATCAACCGCTCGGCAATAATCATGTGACCGGTAGATGAAATGGGCAGATACTCAGTTAATCCTTCTACAATGGCAATGATGATGGATTCAAACGTATTCATGAAAACGCAATTTGAAAATTTGAAAATTTGTTGATTTGGAAATGAAAAAGCCGACCTGAAAATCTGACACTCATCTTCAAATTTTCAAATCGGCTCATCTTCAAATTATGTTGCTTAATCTTTTGGCTTTTTCATGATGGCATAAATCTCCATCACCAAACCTGCAATGATGAGGATCGGTGCTATTGTAATACGGCGAATGCTGTATACTTCCTTTTCATTAAATACATTGGGATCGGCACTCTTTCCGCCAATCATCAGCAAAAAACCAAGAATGATCACGGCTGCGCCAATGGCCATCCACATATAGTTTTCTTTGGTAAAAATCGTTGCTATTTTCTTTTGGCTCATAGTCTTTATTTGAGGGCTGCAAGATAAGGAAGTTTCAAGTTTCAGGTTAAAAGTTGCAGGTTTTCATTATTACAGTCAGTAACACAAAATTTAACTGGTCAAATAAGCTGGCCTGTGCAACTGCACCCCTCCCTTTTAGGGGTTCCTGTAAGGAAGGAACGAAGTTCGGGGTGGGGCTCTTAATAAAGCTCATCCAGTTTCATCCGCAGGTACTTCATTACACTTCGGTGGGTACTAAAGAGCGAAATGCCCACGCCAATGACAATGATTGAACCAAAAAGAATGAGATACAGCTTCGGATCACGAAGTGCTTTCATATCCGGAATATAACTTTCGGCCCACACAATGATTAACCAGATGGCTGCAATGGCAATTCCTGCACTGATGAGCCCATTGATCACCGCCCTGATGTTCATGGGTTTTGCAATAAAGCCCCGTGTTGCACCAACCATCTGCATGGTTTTGATGAGGAAACGGTTGCTGAACATGGCTAAACGTATCGTCGTATCAATGGAAACAATGACTATGGCACTCAATAAAACAGCAACAATCAGCAGTACAAGCCCGATTTTCTGTGAACGTTCATTGAGCGTTACTACAAGATCTTTGGGATATTGCACTTCACTGATCACACCCGGATATTTGCTCATTAAATCAGCAGTGATTTTATCCAGGCTGTCTTTTCTTACATACTCAGCCTTAGCAAAGAAATCAATACTCTCGGGCAAAGGGTTTTCAGTTAAAATTTTATCCCAGCTTTCATTGCCGTCTTTATTATAAATCTCTTTTGCCATTTCCTTGTTCACATAGGCAGAAGATTTTACATATGGCTGTGCCGCTACATAACTGGTTAAGCTGTCAATAGAATTTTTATTGGTAGTGCTGAGCCATGCATGAAACTGAATGTTTTCACGCAGGGTATTACCC
>JBEBHT010000228.1:0-6919 GCA_040081135.1 Lacibacter sp.
TTTGGTTTACTCAGGTTAACTTATCTCCGGTACTTTAAAGATCTGTTCCGTGTGTTTTTCAGAACCTCGTTACGGGTAAACCAGATCAGGGAACAATTGGTGCAGTCGGGACTGCAATCGCTTTTATTTAATATGCTGTTTGCTGTTTCCGCCGGAACCTATGTTTATTTGCTGGCAGCTCATTATAAGGTATCGGTTCAAATACCTGATTTAATGATTCCTGTAATCGCTGCTGCTATCATTGCTGCCCTGTACCTTGGGAAGTATATTTTCCTTCGTTTCAGCGGCTGGCTCTTCAGTATGCAGAATGCCACAGAGGCTTATTCCTTTATTGTGTTCCTTATTAATAAGATTATCGGCGTTATCCTTCTGCCGTTTATTATTGTAATTGCTTTTGCCCAACCTGTGCTGGTGGACGTGGCTATTACTGCATCACTGGCAATTATTATTGGGCTTTTTCTGTACCGGTTTTTAAGAGCTTACAATCCAATCCAGGCCGACCTGAAAGTGGGGCGGTTTCATTTTTTCATTTTTTTCCTTGCTTTTGAAATAGCCCCCCTGCTTGTTATATACAAGGTCTTCATTCAATTTTTGTAAATAATTGTACCTACCTTTGCAGAAATTTTCCAAGAACACGTATGGATAAAAACGTTGTGAAGGCAAATAAGGAAAAGGGTGTTAAAAACGTCCTTATAACGCAACCAAGGCCCGAATCTGAAAAGTCGCCCTATTACGACCTTGCCAGAAAATACAACCTTGAATTATCTTTCCATCCGTTTATTCGAATAGAAGGGGTTCCCTCTAAAGATTTCAGGAAACAGAAAATCGATATCATTTCCTATACAGCTGTGGTGTTTACCAGTCGCCATGCCATTGATCATTTTTTCAGAATCTGTGAAGAGATGAGGATCACTGTTTCGCAGGAAACAAAATACTTCTGTATCACAGAAGCAATTGCATTATACCTCCAGAAATTTATTTTATACCGCAAGCGCAAAGTTTTTTACGGGGCTGATGGTACCAATAAGAGTTTGTTTGATGTAGTGAATAAACACAAAAGCAACGAAAAATTTCTGTACCCCTGCAGTGAAAACCTGGATAATGAAATCATGGGCTGGCTGCGCAATAACAATTGTGAATTTGCCACACCTATTTTGTATAAAACCATCAGCAATGATGTAAAAGATATTATCTCCACCGGCGATTTTGATGTGATCTGTTTCTTTACTCCCAGCGGTGTAAAAAGCCTGTTTGAAAATCTTCCCAAATACAAACAGAACGGAACCTTTATTGGTGCTTTTGGTGCCAATACCTTTAAAGCAGTAGAGGAAGCCGGGTTGAAACTGCAGATCAAAGCTCCCGATCCAATGGCCCCCAGTATGGTTTCAGCATTGGACAAATTCCTTGCTCAGCAGGGAAAATAGCCCGTTCAAACCAGTTTTCTCTTTTTCTTCAACAAAAAATGTAGGTTTGGTGTTCTACTTTTTTGATGAATTCAACTATGCAGCATACCAACCGTCTTGCAAAGGAAAACAGTCCTTATTTATTACAGCATGCTCATAACCCTGTCGATTGGTATCCATGGGGCGATGAAGCCCTGCAAAGGGCAAAAGCCGAAGACAAACCTATACTTGTAAGTATTGGTTATTCATCCTGCCACTGGTGCCATGTTATGGAAAGGGAAAGTTTTGAAGACGAAACAACTGCTGCTATCATGAATCAGCATTTTGTCAATATTAAAATTGACCGTGAAGAACGTCCCGATCTTGATCATGTTTACATGGATGCGTTGCAGGCAATGACAGGCAGTGGTGGCTGGCCACTGAATATTTTTCTTACTCCAGAATTGAAACCATTTTATGGAGGTACTTATTTTCCTCCCGTAAAAGCACATAATCGTGGATCATGGAAAGATGTGCTGAGTGGAGTTTCAACTGCTTTTCATGAACGCAGATCAGAAATTGAAGCACAGGCCAATGAACTGCTGAATCACCTTGAAAATGCCAATTCATTTGGCATCGAAAAGGGTTTAAATATTGATATTCCGGTTGAAGAGCTGTTTTTGCAAAAACACGCCGATGAAATGTTTGCTAACATCATGCAGACGGCTGATAAAGAATGGGGCGGATTTGGGAGAGCACCAAAATTCCCTCAAACATTCACCATCCGCTATCTTTTACAATACTATCATTTTACAGGAAATAATGAAGCCCTTGAACAGGCCTGTTTGAGTTTGGATAAGATGATTGAGGGGGGAATTTATGATCATGTTGGTGGTGGCTTTGCCCGTTACAGTACAGATACAGAATGGCTTGCTCCGCATTTTGAAAAGATGCTGTATGATAATGCCCTCATCGTAATGGCATTGAGCGAAGCTTATCAATTAACGAAAAAAGAACTCTATAAAAAAACGATTGTTGAAACCCTTCAGTTTGTTGAAAAAGAAATGACTTCTGCGGAATACGGGTTCTATTCAGCACTTGATGCAGACAGTGAAGGAGTAGAAGGGAAATATTATACCTGGACCAAAGCTGAGGTTGATGAAATACTGAAGCTGGAGTCAGATCTGTTTTGCCGCTACTATGATATAACTGATCATGGCAATTGGGAAGAAGTGAATATTCCAAGGACAAAGAAAGCAGCGGAGGTTTTTTGTGCTGAAAACGGATTGGATGCAGTTGTCTTTGACGCAAAGATGAAAAACTGCCTGCAGCAATTGCTTACAGAGCGGGGAAAAAGAATAAGGCCCCAGCTTGACGATAAAGTAATTCTAAGCTGGAATGCCCTGATGAACACAGCTTACAGCAAAGCATTTGCAGCATTAGGCATTGAAGAGTACAGGACTAAAGCTATCAGCAATATGTCATTTTTGCTGAAAGCTTTTCAAAACAAAACTGGTGAAGGCTTGTTACACGTATATAAAGAAAAGGAGGCGAGGTTCCCTGCATTCCTCGATGATTATGCTTTTTTGATCCAGGCTTTAATCCATCTGCAGGAAATTACTTCAGATACCGGGTATCTTGAGAAAGCAAAAGCGCTGACCGAATATGTGCTGAAATATTTCATTGATGAGGAATCGGGTTATTTCTTTTTTACCCCGGAAGGGCAGGAAGATATTATTATCCGTAAAAAAGAAGTGTATGACGGAGCGGTTCCATCAGGGAACTCTATTATGGCTTTCAATTTAAATTACCTGGGTATTATTTATGATCAGGCAAACTGGAAACAGCAGAGCGTTAAAATGCTGTCGGGACTTCAGCAGGCCATTGTACGTTACCCCGGTTCTTTCGGTGTATGGGCAGCTGAAATACAGAATTTTATTAAAGGAGATAATGAGCTGGCAATTATTGGAAAAGATTATCAAACCGGCAGGGATCTGCTTTTATCGCATTATTATCCAAATGTTGTGATTCAGGCGGCAGCAGAAAGCAACCGTAATTTCCCTTTGTTGAAAGAGAAAACTACGGAATATGGCAAAACCATGTTTTATCTGTGCAGACAGTATGTGTGTCTCACACCAACCTCCAACCCCTTGATAATACAGGATCTTCTAAGTGAAATGACTTATTATACAATAAAATAGATCACAAATCGTTAAGGAAAAGAGTACCTAAAACATTTTGATAATTAAAAAATTAATATTAGCATTGCGATAAATTGTGAAGAATCTCCCTTGCGGAATTCTTACATTTGTCCAATACCTAATAAGAAAAAAATAAACTCTTAACAATGAAGAACCAACTGTTAAGTTGCTTAACAATCGCCGCCCTAACCGTACTTGCTGCAAGTTGCGGGAAATCTAAATCGTCAACGAAGACTGCGAACAATGGTCAATTGGTTGGTGCCAACTATGGTGCTAAAACCAATAACAATACTCACTTGGGTATGGTCCATATTCCGCAGGGAACCTTTCACATGGGTCCCAGTGACGAGGACATTAACTACGCCTATACAGCACGTAACAGGCAGGTTTCTATCAGTGGCTTTTGGATGGATGCAACTGAGATTACCAACAGCGAATACAAACAATTTGTATTTTATGTACGAGATTCCATCGCTGCAACTGTGCTGGGATATATTGATCCCAAGACAAATGCTATCGACTGGAAAAAGGCGAATGGTATCTGGAAAGAAAAAAATGTATACGAAAAGCTCGGTTCTATGATGATGGCACCGGATGATCGTATCATGGGTAAAATGGAAATTGACCCTGATAAATTAATTTACCAGGAAGAGTATGTAGACTATAAAGCTGCTGCATACCGCAAACCAAACGAGCCCCGTTCTAAATTCATTATTAAGAATCCTGTAAAAATTTATCCTGATACACTGGTATGGGTTCGTGATTTCTCTTACAGTTATAATGAACCAATGAGCCAGCGTTATTTTGCTCACCCGGCGTTTGCCAACTATCCTGTAGTGGGTGTTACCTGGAAACAGGCAAATGCGTTTTGTAATTACCGTACACATCTCCTCAACAGTTATAACGATACTAAAAACTACGCTACAGAATCGAACTACCGTCTTCCATCAGAAGCCGAGTGGGAATATGCAGCCCGTGGCGGTCGTTCACAATCCATGTTTCCATGGGGTAACTATTATCTCCGTAACAGGAAAGGTTGTTTAATGGCCAACTTTAAACCAGGCCGTGGTAACTATCCTGAAGATGGTGGTTTCTATACAGTACGTGCCGATGCTTACTGGCCAAATGATTTTGGTCTGTACAATATGGCGGGTAACGTAGCTGAGTGGACCGGCTCTCTTTATTACGAAGGCGGTTACAACTTTGCACATGACATGAATCCTGATATCCGTTATAATGCAAAGGACAGTGATCCTCCCCGTATGAAGCGTAAAGTTGTTCGTGGCGGCAGCTGGCAATCTGTAGGATATTTCCTCCAAACCAGTACACGTAACTACGAATACCAGGATACAGCGAAATCTTATGTAGGTTTCCGTTGTGTGATTGATTTACCACCAACAATGCGTAAACGTTAATCTGCGTCTTTCTAAACATTCTTTATAAACCCAAAATTAAACCGGCAGAGTAAGAGCAAAGCTTTTACTCTGTCAGTTCTCATCTTTAATTCAATTTTTAAAACCAATCTTATGGCAGTTTCTAAATCAACCGAAAAAATTACAAACATCATCGTATCAGCAGGTGCGGCAGTGGTAATCTTTGGTGCATGGGCAAAAATTCTTCACTTATCTATTGCTGATATCATGTTAACAATAGGTCTGTTAACTGAAGCAGGTATTTTTCTTGTATATGCTTATTTAGCTACACAGGGTTATGGTATGAGCGATCATAGTCATGATGCTGCTCCAGCCGGAACCCCAGCTTTAGCTTCTTTAGATAAAATGCTAATGCAGGCTGAAATCACTCCTTCAAATCTGAAAAGTCTGGGTGAAAATTTTCAACGCCTTAACAATACGGTTGGCGGAATTAAAGATGTAAGCGATGTTGTTGCATCAACAGGTGAGTTAAGTGCTAAATCAAAAGAGGCTGCACAGGTACTCGGTAATATGAAAGATGCTTACCAGCAGGCTGCTGCAACTGTTTCATCGTTTAACCTCGCTGCAGAAGGTACAAAAGCTTACCACGAGCAGGTACAGGTAATGACCAAAAATCTTGGATCATTAAATACAATTTACGAACTGGAATTACAGGATACCAATAATCACCTTAAAACAATGAACAAGTTTTATGGCAACCTGGCTTCAGCTTCTGAAGCAATGCAGGGAAGTGTTGATGATGCGAAAAAAGCACATGAACAAATTTCTTCATTGGCCCGGAACCTTGGTACATTGAACAATATTTACGGTAACATGATCAATGCAATGCAGGGACGTTAATCAATAGATGAACCAAACTAATTTACCTGAATTAAAACCAAAATCCGAACATCATGTCATTACCTAAAGAGCCCAGGCAGAAGATGATTAACCTGATGTATTTGGTGTTAACAGCAATGTTGGCACTGAACGTATCAGCAGAAATCATCAATGCATTCAAAGTGGTTGATAACAGTCTAACATCAACTAACGCAGTTGTAGACAGATCTACCGGAACGATTATGGAATCGTTCAAAATAAAACTACAGTCACCCGAGTCAAAGGTAAAAGCAGAAGTGTGGATGCCTAAAGCCGAGAGTGCCGTACAATTAACAAAAACCCTTTTTGATTATATCGAAGGATTAAAAACAAAGATAAAAGTTGAAGCAGGTTTTAATCCGGCTGATCCAAATTCTTCTTTTAAAGAAGATAATGTAGACGTTGCTACCAGAATTATGGACAAGCAGGGCGAAGGTGAGGTTCTGAGAAAGAAACTTGCTGACTATAAAGCTGCCATGCTTGCACTTGATCCTGAAGTTGGAAAGATGTTTGAAAAAACACTTCCCATCAATACAGACATACCCAAGTTAAATAACACCAAACTTGGAAAGATTACATGGGCTTCTTCTTATTTCCGTATGACTCCTACTGTCGCTGCATTAACCATGCTCAGTAAATTTCAGAATGACGTAAAAACTACTGAAAACCGTTTTGTGAATGAATTTCACAACCGGGTTGGACAGGTAGTGGTTCGTTTCGATGCATTTGAACCAATTGTAGGTTCAAGCACCAGTTATCTTTTTCCTGGTCAGGAATTGGAAATTACTGCCGGTTTAGGAGCTTACAGTAAAACAAAACTTCCTACAGTATCAATTGGAGGATCTCCAATTACTCTAAATGAAAAAGGGTTAGCTGTAAAGAAATTTAAAGTAGGAAGCACCAGTGGTTCTGTAAATGTTGTAGTAAACTATACAGATCAGGATGGTAATCCTCAGTCAAAAACCACTACCATTAACTATACAGTTGGTACTGCTACCGGCGCTTTTGTAAGTGCTGAAAAAGTAAAAGTGCTTTATATTGGTTT
>JBEBHT010000566.1:0-1436 GCA_040081135.1 Lacibacter sp.
GTATAAAGTAAAATTCAACGGAACTGCTTTGCAGCGTTTAACCTTTGGTGAGTTTACCAACCGTGGTATTCAGCTATCACCCAATGCATCTTATTTCATCACTTCCTATTCCAATGTGTCAACACCTGATGCAATGGCATTGGTAAATAATAAAGGGAAACTAATTAAAGAACTGGGTAATGCAATTGGCGAAGATTATGCAACAACAACAATTGCCAAAACTGAATTGCTGCGAGTAAAAAGTGAAGATGGAAAATATGATCTCCCTTTGCGGATAATCTGGCCAGTCAATTTTGATAAAAATAAAAAGTATCCTGTAATGATCAGCATCTACGGCGGTCCCAATGCAGGAACAGTATATGATGGCTGGCAGTTGAATATGCAGCAGCAGTGGTTTGCCAAAGAAGGACTGATCCAGGTGGCTATGGATCACCGGGCAAGCGGACATTTTGGAAAAGAAGGTGTAAGCAATATGCACCGCAATCTTGGTTACTGGGAAATGAAAGACTGGATTACCATTGTAAAATGGCTGATTGATAATGCAGGAGTTGATAAAGAAAAAGTAGCCATCAGCGGTTTCAGCTACGGCGGTTACATGACCTGTTATGCGTTAACCTATGGTGCCGAATATTTCAAATATGGGTTGGCTGGTGGAAGTGTTACTGACTGGAGTTTGTACGACAGTCATTACACCGAGCGTTTTATGGATACACCCGCAGAAAACCCCGAAGGATATAAAACCTCTTCTGTATTAACCTATGTTGATCAGTACAAAGGCTTGCTGCGCATTTATCATGGAACAATGGATGATAATGTACATATGCAGAACAGTATGCAGCTGGTAAAGAAACTGGAAGAAAAGAAAAAGCATTTTGAGTTTATGCTGTATCCCGGTGGCCGTCATGGATGGCCCGGTAATCAGCAACTGCACAGCACAAATGAAAACAATATGTTCATTTATAAGAACCTGTTGGGAAAAGAAATACCGAAAGAAGTGTTGAGATAAAAAGAAAACCGGGATCAAAGTCCCGGTTTTTTTATTTTGTTTAACAGGTAAAAGGAATGTATTTATATTGCAATTGCTATTTTTAGTTTAATATCTAACTGTATGAAAAAAATTTTGCTTTCCTTTTGCTGTATTCTTTTTTGGTTTCTTCAACTTTTGCACAAAAAACATTTCAACGAAACAGTTTCTACCTTGAAGCTTTTGGCAGTGGATTATTTGGTTCGTTGAATTATGAACGTCAGCTTACAGACAAACCCGGGATCGGTTTAAGGATAGGAGCCGGTTTCTATACAGAGAATGCATTTTACTTTACAATTCCTGTTGGTGTTAACTATTTATTCCCATTGAAAAAGGAAAACAGGTTTATTGATGCAGGGGTGACTGTATCACCAACATTCAGAGATGCCAACTTTCATTCTAAAGGGGATGA
>JBEBHT010000229.1:0-6874 GCA_040081135.1 Lacibacter sp.
AACGGCCAGTACATTTTTAGGATTATTACGGTCAAGTGCTACGATAGAAGGTTCGTTTACAACAATCTCATCGTTGTGTATAATGAGGGTATTAGCAGTACCAAGATCAATTGCTATTTCCTGAATAAAAAAGTTGAAGAGTCCCATATTGGTGGTCTGGAAACGATTATGTTTCCGATGGTTGCAAATTTGAGTGAAAATTTCGGAATTACAACGCTAAAACCATGCCCGTAAGTGTTTTTTATTAAAATTTTTCTCCTGTTATTTTCCAAGGCTGCGGAAAACCCGCAAAACGAAGACAACAAAGGGTTTGCAGAATGTACCTAATTTTCGTTTATACGTTTCAGTTAGCGTCCATAAACTCATACCCGATGTCATTTCTGAAATACATATTCCGGTATTTGATTCCTGAAAGAATTGCTTTTGAACGATCCACACAGGCATTCACGTTTTCGGCAAAAGAAGTAACAGTCAATACACGCCCTCCGCTGGTCACAATCTTTCCATCTTCCTCCTTTGTTCCTGCATGAAAAATCAACGAATCGTTTGAAGTTTGATCCAGTCCCGAAATTTCATACCCCTTCAAAAAATCTCCGGGATAACCACCACTTACAGCTACCATTGTAACAGCAAACCTTGGGTCCTGTTCTATTTTTATGTCCTGCACCCTGCTTTCAGCAGTGGCAACCAGCAACTCAACCAAGTCGTTCTTTAACCGTGGAATTACTACCTCGGTTTCAGGATCGCCCATGCGGCAATTGTATTCAATAACAAATGGTTCATTATTTACTTTAATCAACCCAATAAACACAAAGCCTTTATATACCATCTTCTCCATATGAAAACCGTTGATGGTTGGTTTAATAATACGCTCTTCCACTTTGTCCATAAATACTTTATCCGCAAACGGAACAGGGCTTACAGCGCCCATACCACCTGTATTTAAACCGGTATCTCCTTCTCCAATCCGTTTATAATCTTTTGCTTCGGGCAAAATGCAATAATGTTCCCCGTCGGTTAAGACAAACACACTTACTTCAATTCCATTCAAAAACTCTTCAATTACTACTTTCTTTCCTGCCGATCCAAACTTATCCTGATGAATCATCATATCGAACTCTGCCAATGCTTCCACATGGTTATTACAGATAATGACCCCTTTACCTCCTGCTAAACCATCGGCCTTTAATACAACCGGTAATGCATGGTTCATCAAAAAATCCCTTCCTTCATCAAAATTCTTAATGGTAAATTCTCTGTAAGAAGCTGTGGGAATATTCTGCCTTTCCATAAAAGCTTTTGCAAAGGCTTTACTTCCTTCAAGCTGTGCAGCAAATTTTGACGGCCCGATTACGCCCAGCCATCCTTCGGCAAAAGGCAATACTTCATGGGCCGACTGAAAATAATCGTAAACACCTTGTACCAAAGGATCTTCAGGGCCAACAATAACCATATGAATTTGATTGGCTCTGCAAAAATGTTCTATGGCAGAAAAATCGCCATCAACTCTGATATCAATATTAGTACCGCATAAAGCAGTACCTGTATTTCCGGGGGCGATAAATAAATTTTCACATAAAGGGCTTTGAGCCAATTTCCAGGCGAGGGCATGTTCACGACCACCTGAACCAAGGAGCAAAATATTCATGAGTGCAAGATAAGATTTAGATAAACGAATTTAAGGGTTGAGATGATACCCCCATTGCCGTTTGTCAATTTCAATGATTGATTTCCAAATGAGCTGTTTATGAATTTATTCCTTACTTTCGGAAATTCACTCTTAATCACGTAAACCATCTGTATGAATCAATCTGTCGCTCAAAAAGGTCATCCCAAAGGTCTTTGGGTTTTATTCGGAACAGAAATGTGGGAACGCTTTAACTATTATGGCATGCGAGCCATTTTGGTTTTGTTCATGACCAAAGCATTAATGTTTGATAAAGCTTTCGCATCGAATCTTTATGGCAGTTACACCAGTTTAGTTTACTTAACTCCTTTGATTGGTGGATTTATTGCAGACAGATTTTGGGGAAACCAGCGCTCCATTATTGTTGGCGGCATTGTAATGGCTCTGGGTGAGTTTATATTATTCTTTTGCGGATCAACTTACGAATCATCACCCGGCCTTTCATCTGTTTTATTCTTTTCCGGTCTGGGTTTAATGATTGCAGGCAATGGTTTTTTCAAACCTAACATCTCAGCACTTGTTGGTCAGTTATATCCAAAAGGCGACAGAAGAATTGACCCAGCTTATACCATTTTTTATATGGGCATTAATGTGGGTGGCGCTTTAGGTCCTTTTGTATGCGGTCTTGTTGGTGATACCGGACGCCCTGAAGATTTTAAATGGGCTTTCCTGGCAGGTGGTATTGCAATGCTCATAAGCGTTGTTGTTCAATTGTTGTTCCATCACAAATATGTTCTTGACCCTGAAAAAAATGTTTTAGGACTAACACCGAAGGATTCTCCCGCCATCTGGACCAAACCAATTGCGATGATTTTAGGGTTGGCCGTATTGTCAGCAGTTGCAATTGGGTTATTATATATTGATGCAAAAATTGTGAGCTACATGCCCTATCTGCTTGCCGGCGCTGCCATATTTATTATTGCAATGATTATGAGCGATAAAACGTTAAACGCTATTGAAAAGCAAAGAGTGCTGGTTATATTTATTGTGGTTTTCTTTGTCATCTTTTTCTGGAGTGCTTTTGAACAGGCAGGAGCATCACTTACTTTTTTTGCAGATGAACAAACTCAAAGAGACCTTGGCTTCTTTACCGTTCCTGCCAGTTGGTTTCAATCTTTGAACTCTGTTTTTGTTGTTGCCTTTGCTCCTTTGTTTGCATGGCTCTGGATTAAGCTTGGTAAATGGGAACCATCGGCACCTACCAAAATGGCCATTGGATTGCTTCTTCTTTCCCTTGGTTATTTATGGATTTCGTTTGGAGTGAATAATGTTGGTACAGGAATTAAAGTTAGCATGATCTGGCTGATTGGTATGTATGCATTGCATACATGGGGCGAACTTTGTTTATCTCCTATTGGCTTATCACTGGTAAACAAATTAGCTCCTTTTAAATATGCTTCTTTATTAATGGCCGTATGGTTTTTAGGAAATGCATTTGCCAATAAACTGGCGGGTGTTTTAAGTGCATTGTACCCCGATGGCAAAACAACCCGTTTTCTTGGATATGAAATGAACAACAATTACGATTTCTTTATGTTGTTTGTAGTGATGGCAGGCGTTGCCTCCATAATTCTGTTCCTTCTTACTAAGAAGCTTCAGAAAATGATGCACACCGAAGCTTTCCAACATTAGTTTTATAAAAAAAATTCTCATAAACCCCGATGAAAAATTTCATCGGGGTTTTTTATTACCTTCCTCATTCAAAACTAACGCCATATGTCTGAACAGAAATTTCAACCCTTTGTTCCTGATGACAGTAATATGCCCGAGTTCACTGTTAAAAGTGTTCTTGTTGGTGCTGCTTTCGGAATTCTCTTTGGTGCTTCAACAGTTTACCTGGCTTTAAAAGCCGGCTTAACAGTAAGTGCCTCTATTCCCATCGCAGTAATTGCAATTACCCTGGGCCGTCGTTTTTTAAAAACAACTATTCTTGAAAACAATATCATTCAAACAACAGGCAGTGCTGGTGAAAGTATTGCGGCAGGAGTTGTGTTCACTTTGCCTGGTTTTTTATTCTTAAGCGAAAAAGACAGTTCACAGTTCTTCAATTATTTTACCATTCTTACGCTTGCCATATTTGGTGGCATCCTCGGCACATTGATGATGATACCCCTGCGCCGTGCTTTGATTGTAAAAGAACATGGTATACTTCCTTATCCTGAAGGAACTGCTTGTGCCAGTGTATTAAAAGCGGGAGAGCGGGGTGGTGATTTCGCCAAGACTGCTTTTCTTGGATTGGGCTTTGCGTTTGGCTATGCTTTTTTACAGAAGGTATTTCATGTAATTGCAGAAACACCATTCTGGATGACGAAGCAGGTGAATAAATTTTTCCCTTCTGCCAAAGTGAGCGGAGAAATTACTCCTGAGTATTTGGGTGTTGGTTATATCATTGGCCCAAAGATCAGTGGCGTGTTGGTAGCCGGTGGTGTAATTGCATGGTTTGCTTTTACTCCTTTGCTTGCTTCATTAGTTCCAGCTGATACGATTGCTGCACAATTAGTAAAGCTCGGCTATTTAGCCGGGATGGATAAAACAGGCGGACCGGGTGGATGGGATCCCATCAATCATACATTTGCCGATTTTTCAGCAGCGATCTACCGTGCATATATCCGGCAGATCGGTGCAGGAGCTGTTGCTGCAGGAGGTTTTATTACATTGATCAAAACAATTCCAACAATTATTTCTTCTTTCAAAAGCAGTATTGGTTCCATGAAGAAACAGGAAGGTGAACCTGTTGAAGTAAAAAGAACAGAAAGAGATCTGAATATTAAAATTGTAGGAATTGGGAGTCTTGTCTTAATTATTCTGATGGCAGTTATGCCCCAGGTTCCGGGTGAAAGTATTGGCAGTAAATTATTACTGGGCTTACTCGTTGTCATCTTCGGTGCTTTCTTTGTAACAGTATCATCAAGAATTGTGGGTTTGATTGGTTCTTCCAATAACCCTATCAGCGGTATGACCATTGCAACCATCATGGGTACCTGTTTGATCTTTATTGCAGTTGGCTGGACAGGTAAAGTATATGAACCAATGGCCCTGGTTGTTGGTGGAATGATCTGTATTGCTGCAGCGAATGCCGGTGCAACTTCGCAGGATCTTAAAACAGGCTATATCGTTGGGGCCACACCAAAATATCAACAGATAGCTTTATTTGTAGGCGCCATTGTTTCATCTATTGCAATTGGTGCAACGATCAAAATACTTGACAAGCCAAGTGCAGAGATGCTTGCACAGGGAGTAACTCATCTGATTGGCACAGATAAATATCCTGCACCACAGGGAACACTAATGGCCACATTGATTAAAGGCATTCTTTCATTTAATCTCGACTGGCAGTTTGTATTGGTTGGGGTTTTCATTGCCTTCACCATGGAATTATGCGGAATAAAATCTTTAAGTTTTGCTGTTGGTTTGTACTTGCCGTTATCAACAACACTTCCAATCTTTTTAGGCGGGGCTATTCGTGGATTGGTTGATATGAAAAAGAAAAAGAGCGGTGAAATAATAAGTGCAGAAGAAGAAGATCTGGGTAAAGGAAATTTATTTGCTACCGGTCTTGTTGCAGGCGGAGCATTGGCAGGTGTGTTAATTGCATTTTTCGCTGCACCTGATGCAACACAGGGATTCCTTCGGAAAATAAGTCTTGAACATGGATTGACAAATGTTCTTTCTACCAATGGCTACTATTTACTCGGGGTACTCTTCTTTGCATTCATGGGTTATACACTGTACAGGGTCGGAATAAAGAGAAATGAAAAACTGAAAGAATAATGATCCTGTAATTTAAACCTCCGGGGTTTTATTAATCTGATCAAAAGATATCAGGCTAACTGTAAAACCCCGGAGGTATTATAAAAAAAGAAAAGCCTCTCTTCAGAGGCTTCTTTTTTTTACAACAACTATAAAAACGGGTTAGTAAGTACAAGGTTTAAACCAAACCAAGAAATGATGCGGCAGCTTTTGCCTGGCGGAGCATGAAAAACTCCTGTGCAGGTTGTGCAGCAATTTCTTCGTAGAGATCGGTGTATTTGGCGGTGATATTATCAATGCTGTATTTGTAACGCATCTTCCATCCGTTATTCACCAGATGATCACGGTATTCAGCATTTTCAATTACATTTAAAATACCACGGCGGATATCAATTACATTATATGGGTTCACTTTGCAGGCAGCATTATCCGCAATTTCATCCATTGGCGAAATACGGCTTGTTACCAGCGGACGGCCTACAGCACATGCTTCCAATATCGGCAATCCGAATCCTTCATAAGTAGAAGCAAATACAACCATATCACATAATTCATACTGATATTTTAATTCATCAAATGAAAGATTGGTATAGCTCTTAAAGTCAATTTTATTTTCCTGCAGTGCAATTTGCGTATCAACATCCAGGCTCCCGATAATATGTAACTCACAGTTGATGCCTTTTAAAGCTACAGCAAGGTTCTGTATATTTTTATTGTCTTTTGTACCTATCTGCAGCAAACGGGGTTTCTGTGTGTTGAATACTTTCGGAGTAAACTCAAACCGTGGATCAAAAAAATTAGGAACCACTTTTACTTTCTCTGCATCTACACCTGTTAACTTAATCAGTTCTCTCTTTGTTTTTTCGCTGATTACTGTAATGGTATTTGCACGCCACATGGGCAATTGATACCAGAATAACTTAAACATCCAGTATTTCATATCCCATTTGCTGTACTTGGTAAGAAATACACAATCATGAATGGTAAGCACCGTATTCCGTTTTTTCATTCCCAGTGATACATAATGAATATCGCCGGTAATATGATTGATCTTACTTTGATTGGTACCTGCCTTAAAAATATTGCTGAAAATATTCAGTATTGATGGCACTTCAACTTTCTTAGCCTGAAAGTTGCTTTGTGTATTTACCTGCGTAAACACATTGTCAAATAATGACTCAATACTGAAGGCATGAAGCCTTCTTTTGCGGAAGAAATATGATACTTCCATAAGAATTGGACGATGTTTAGTTTCTCTGAATATTGGACTATACAAATATAGACGCACCAGAGTCCTTAAACAATAGGAGTTTCCACCTAATCCCGAAGCGGTAATTTTACGCAGAACTAACCCGACAAACAAGTTTCACTCTAAATAAAATCAAGAGGCTTGATTGGCTGTTTCAATATAAGATCGGCATCAGCACCCAGCCATTT
>JBEBHT010000010.1:0-28500 GCA_040081135.1 Lacibacter sp.
TAATAATATCAGAAGCACTTTTGATACACAGGTTTATTGGGAAAATGAAGACTTTCGCAGGTATTTATTTTCAATGCACAGTATTTCCTCATTCAGCTATTTAAAATCTGTTGAGCAGTTGCAGGTTATTAAAGAATATGCTGCTGTAAAACAAGCTGCTTATATATTAACTGATGAGGAGAATATGAAGACTTTTCCTGCGTATACAATTGTGAAAAAATTTACAGCAAATTACAGCTACGACCACTGTTTCAGTTACAGTCTGCTGAATGATATTTATCTTATCAGGATTTACGAATGACTTACGTACTGATACTTCTTGTAAGCAATTTTGCAGTCTTTATGACAGTTGGCAACACAAATTTTTTGCCTGTTTGTCTTTTAGCGAATTATATACTCATTTGGCGAAAATCTGACATTGCTCAATTTCGATTCAATGAGGTCTTTCAATTTCTGCCTCATTTGGTGATTGGATTTTTGTTAACAGACATGCAGTTTTCAAGAGATCATGATTACTATTATAACGTAGTATCTAACTTTCATTTAAAGGGCTTCGAGAACAATTCGTATTATTCAGCTGTTTCAATTTATCATCATTTTGATTTATGGTGCATGGCAGTGGTCATGAAATTGACTTCTTTGTTCCGTTCGCTTCCGGGGCATTTCAATTACTACAGTTTTATTTCTGTTATTGTTGTTTCCCTATTATCATTCCGTGTCTGGAAAGTACTCTTTCATAAGAAAATTTTCAGCTATAGTTTATTTGTTCTGGCTATTTTACTTGTTAATGCATTTTTAAGCGGATTTACCTGGTTTTTTGATTTTGAACTCAATGGTGCCAAGCAGAGTATTCTTTTACTTTTGCTGTTTGAACTGGTAATGACAAAGAATGAGGATTTGAAAAAATTATATTTTCTTACGTTCATATCCTGTAATCCACTCATCAGCTCATGGTTTTCGTCGTTAATTCTGTTTTCTTATCTGCTGTCCTGGATTTTCTTCAGGAATCCTGCAGAGTTTAAGAAGCAGCTCAGGTATGTAACGCAGTGTATTATTTTATTAATTATATTTTGGGTGTTCTTTATTGCAAGGGCAGTTGTTCTTAAAATGAGCTCAACCGGTACAGCTGGGATTATACCTTACAATTTACTCTTGCCAAACTGCTTTACCTGTATTTTTTCAGATGTATTGTTTTATTATCGTTTTAATCTCACGGAGTTGTATCTAAGGGGAATTGTTCTGCTCTTTGCAGTACTTCATTTGCTGCTTAAATTTCAAGACCGGCGAATAAGTATTACGTTGGGTATTTATCTTTTTATTGATTTTATACAGGCGGGTTACTTTGGATATAAGTTTTTTGAATTTCAGCAATTTACAGCCATTCCATTGTCCTTTATTGCGTTGTTTCTGGTTGCTGATCTGTTGATTTTAAAAGAGTATCGTGCTGTTTATGATACAGGTATTGTATATATCAGAAAACAGGCAGGTAAACTTTCAGGTGTGTCCTGATTTTTGCAATTGATCTGTTCATTGGTTAATTTTCACACAATAGTTACCGGGAAATGATTCTTCAAAAAAATCCGGAAATACAGTAAGGAAGAAATTTATGACAACTCCACTACTAAGTGTATTAATGACTTCTTATAACCGGGAACAGTATATTGCTGAAGCCATTGAAAGTGTGCTGGCTTCAACCTGTACAAATTTCGAACTCATTATTGCAGATGACGGATCGAAAGACAAGACCGTGGAGATTGCAAGGTCCTATGCACAAAACGATCCACGGATCCGTGTATATGTCAATGAACAAAACCTGGGCGACTACCGCAACCGAAATAAAGCAGCTTCGTATGCTAACGGTGAGTTTATCATGTATGTTGACAGTGACGATAAAATATTGGTTGATGGATTTGAACGGTGCATTGCAGCCATGAATCAATTTTCGCAGGCAGGCTTTGGTATGCAGTTTAATGAAACAGGTAAGAGCCCATTTTTACTTTCATCGAAACTGGCAGTACAGCAGCATTTTTTTAAACAGCCCTGTTTAATGATTGGTCCGGGTGGTACTATTCTCCGGCGCAGTTTTTTTGAAAAGATCGGCGGTTATCCCGAAAAGTACGGACCTGCCAATGATATGTATTTTAATTTAAAGGCGGCAGCAGCAGGTCCCATCCTCATGTTGCCCTTTACGTTTAACTATTACCGTATTCATGCAGGGCAGGAACAAAATAATAAATACAGCTATCTCTATAATAATTATAATTATCTGCGTGATGCGATGAATGAACTGGAACTGCCCCTCAGTCAAAAAGAAAAGGAATGGATAGCAAATAAAAACAGGCGCCGTTTTCTTGTAAATCTTTTTCAATACTTTTTTCAAACGGGAAATATCAACAAAATGCTTGCAGCACGGAGATTGGCCGGGTTTGGTTTTGCTGATGCGTGGAAGGCAGTTCTGCATCCATCTTTATAACAATTAAATGTGGCATTGGTTTCCATTATCATACCGGTTTATAACAGCGGCGCTTATTTACAAAGAACCATTGAATCGGCGCTGGCACAAAGCTACCCGGAGAAAGAAATTATACTTGTAGATGATGGTTCAACCGATGAAAGTTTTGCACTGGCAAAACAATTTGAAGGTGAACAGGTGAAAGTGATTCGGCAAAAAAATGCCGGTGCAGCTGTTGCACGTAATACAGGACTTGCACAGGCAAGGGGTGCGTATATTCAATTTCTGGATGCAGGTGATGTGTTGAGCAGCCGAAAGATTGAAGAACAGGTAAAAGCATTATCCGGTCATCCGCAAAAAGTAGCTGTTTGTAATTACAGGCAGTTTACAACCGAACAGGATTTAAAGAATCCTGTTTATCCCGATCAGTCTTCATTTATTTATTCAACTGATGATCCGCAGGATTTTCTGGTGAATCTCTGGGGGGGAAAAGGCGAACTGAATTTTATTCAAACCAATTGCTGGTTAGTACCTAAACTGATTATTGAACAGGCAGGTGGCTGGCGAAACTACCGTTGTCCTGATGATGATGGAGAATTTTTTGCACGGATACTGTTAGCAAGCACTGGTATTTTATATGTGCCGGGGGTGTATAATTATTATCATATCACTGCATCGGGCAATCAATTGAGCCGTAATAGTAATAAGAAGTATTTACAGAATACATTGCTGAGTATTGATCTGAAACATCAGTATCTGCTGAAGAAGGGCTTTCATCCCTTCATCAGTAAAGCGATTGCTGCCCAGTACATGCGTTTTGCAGTGGATCAATATCCTGCACAAAAAATATTATCGGCTATTGCATTAAAGCGCTATCACTTTTTACACGAACAGGCAAAAGTGCCGGTGCTTGGTGGAAAACTGATTGAGTATATAAAACTGATTTTCGGATGGAAAGCCGCAAGGTTGTTTCGCTATTATCTGCGTGGTTAGTATCAAGAAAAATATCCTCTTTATTACGTCTGCGAACCTTGCAGCAAATCCAAGGCTGGTAAAAGAATTACGGCTTGCAGTGGATAAAGGATTTGCTGCAACTGTTATTCAATGCTGGGTTGGTAACTGGAGCGATGCCGGGACGGATCAGTTAAAGAGTGAATTTCCTTCTGTACTTTTTTTTGAGCGGTCAACTTTGCGAAAGCCTTTGATGCCTTGGTTGATCAGCACTGTCATTGAACGGGTTTGCCGCTTACTTCCTTTTTCTTTACTTACGGATAAACTGCTTTCTTTTGCTGTGAGTAAACGGAGTTATTTATTGCTGCACGAAATAAAAAAAATCAATACTTCTTTTCAATGGGTAATTGCACATAATCCTGCAGCATTTTATCCGGCAATGATAGCCGCTGAAAAAAGCGGTGCTTTACTGGGTATTGATGTAGAAGATTATCATCCCGGTGAAACAAATGATCCCGGCACAGTACATCTTATGAAAGAACTGATGCGGAAGGTATTACCGACTGCTGCCTATTGTTCTTTTGCTTCACCTTTGATTCAGAAGTATACTGAACATGATATTCCGGCAATTGACCGGGGCCGGAGTAAAGTGGTGAATAATATTTTTCCGGCAAATGAATTTTTAATGCCACCACCTGAAGTTAACAGGAACAGAAAACTGAAGTTTACTTGGTTTTCACAGTTCATTGATTATGGACGTGGCCTTGAAAAACTGTTACCCGTTTTTGACAGGTTTGCGGATTCTGTTGAATGCACACTGATTGGATTTGCAAGAGATGGGTTTTTGAAAAATGAGTTGTTACACCGGAGTTATATAACCTGTATACCTTCTATGAGTCAATTAGAACTGCATCAGCAGTTGCCTCACTATGATATTGGATTAGCTGTTGAAGACAGGCAGGCGGATGTAAACAGGAATATCTGTCTCACCAATAAAATTTGGGCTTTTTTCCAGGCAGGATTATACATTATGGCAACAGATACTGATGCGCAGAAAACGTTTTTGCAACAGTATCCTTTACATGGGGAGCTTATATCAGCTGATCAGGATAAGGCTATTCAGACGATTGAAAGTTTAATCAGCAGAAAAGAAGAGATTTTAGCCGGTAAACCTGCACGTTACAAAAATGCAGAACAATTCAGTTGGGAGCAGGAAGCAGAGATTTTATCATCAGAATGGGATAAGAATTATCGATAGTAGATGTTATTTAACTCCTTACAGTTTTTACTTTTTTTTCCAGTTGTAACGATTCTGTATTTTTTGCTGCCGCAAAAATTCAGGTGGGCTCACCTGCTGCTTGCAAGCTGTGTATTTTACGCAGCGTTTATTCCTGTTTATATTCTCATCCTGTTTTTTACCATCATTATCGACTATATAGCCGGTATTATGATAGAAAACAGTGAAGGAAAAAGAAAGAAAAATTATCTGATTATAAGTATTATCGCCAATGTGGGGGTGCTGGCGGTTTTTAAGTATTATAATTTTTTTACAGCAAACATTAACGACTTACTTCACTCTATTGATATAACTACCCGTACTGTTCCTTACCTTGATATTATTCTGCCCATTGGATTGTCGTTTCATACGTTCCAGGCAATGAGTTACACCATTGAGGTATACCGTGGAAACCAAAAAGCAGAAAGACATTTTGGAATTTATTCGCTGTATGTAATGTTCTATCCGCAGCTGGTTGCCGGCCCTATTGAACGGCCGCAAAATTTATTGCATCAGTTCACGGAGAAGCACCCGTTTGACAGTCAGAAATTACTTGACGGGCTCCGGTTAATGTTATGGGGATTATTTAAGAAAGTAGTGATTGCCGACAGGGTGGCGCTTTATGTTTCTACCGTGTATGAGTTCCCGGCACATTATCATTACCTGAATCTGATATTGGCCACGTTGTTTTTTTCTATCCAGATTTACTGCGATTTTTCTGGTTATTCTGATATGGCGATTGGTGCTGCCAAGGCAATGGGGTTTGATTTAATGACCAATTTCAACAGACCCTATTTTTCAAAAAACATTCAGGAGTTCTGGAAAAAATGGCATATTTCACTTTCTACCTGGTTCAGAGATTATTTATATATTTCACTCGGCGGAAACCGGAAAGGAATTAAACGGATGTATGTGAATGTGGCGATTGTTTTCCTGGTAAGCGGTTTCTGGCATGGGGCCAACTGGACCTATATAATATGGGGAGCGATACATGCATTATTGATTGTTATTTTCATGCTGTATACATTTAACCGTAACGCAACAAAGACATTGCCGCCATTGCGGAAAATGATTGCTGTTGTAAGCACTTTCCTGCTGGTTACTTTTGCATGGATTTTCTTCAGGGCTGATAGTGTACAGAATGCAATTCTTATTTGCAGGAATATTGTAACTGGGTACAATACAGTTCCTTTTCAGCTGGCGTTAAGGAGTGTTACGGGGGCTATCAAGTTTCCTCAATCTGCATCAGTAATCAGTGTTGTAATGATTGCATTGATGTTTATGGTTGAAAAGCGATTGGCTCCTGATCTTGCGACTTTGAATAAGAAGCCTTATGCCGATATTGTATTCTGTGGAGCAATCCTGTCAATGATTGTTTTATTTGGAGTATTTAACAGTAACAGTTTTATTTATTTCCAGTTTTAAAGATGACTCCTTTTAAGCGAATTATCATATCAATTGTAGTTGCCGGCATTTTCTGCCAGCTTTCGTTTATGTTGATCAAATACGAAATTAATAAGTATGAAGTACACCGGGCAGAAAGGTTAAATGAGCTGTTATACAAATCTACAAATTATGATTTGCTGTTTATTGGTTCATCCCGAACACATCTTACAGTGAATCCCAGGATTATTGACAGTATTTGCAGTGTGAATTCTTATAATGCCGGTATTGAAGGAGGAAACCTGTTTGAATTTAATATGATGTTACAGGCATTTCTCGAAAATCACCCTCCACCAAAAGATATCGTGTTAACACTTGATTTGCGATCCTTTGTGTCTGATTATGATTTTTTTAATTACACGCAATACTTTTCATTTACAAAAAACAAAGTGATCAGGGATTATCTGAACAGACAGGGCTATTCAACAGTACGGTTTCAGCTCCTGCCTTTTCTTGAAGTAACAGAATATGATCATAACACAAAAGGTTATTTTTTAAAAGGGTTATTGGGGTACTCTGAAATACGTGAAGGTGATTTTCAGTATAAAGGATATGTCTCCAATACAAACAGGCAAATGGACTCTGTTGCCCCAGACTTGCATACCACGAAGGCAGAACTTTCACAAAGCAGGAAGAAATGCCTGGATGACATTATTCAAACCTGTAAGCAAAAAAAGATCAGCATTATCTTTACGTATGCGCCGGAATATAAAGGAATGCTTCAGCATTCAGTCAGCAACAGTAAGGAAGTACTGAATTATATTGATTCTGTTGCTGTTCAAAACAGTATTCCCTTTTTTAGAGATGACCGTTTGAGCATCTGTTCGGACCCGAAATTATTTGTAAATGCAGGTCATTTGAATAGGGACGGGGCTGATTTATATTCTGCTATCCTTGCTAACCATCTAAAGAATTTAATAAAAAAATAAGCCTTTGTCGCAGAAAAAAATCCTGATCATCTCTCCTCACTATCCGCCCTCCAATCTTGCAGCAGTACACCGCAGCAGATTATTTGCACAGCATTTACCGGCTTTTGGATGGCAGCCAATTATTCTTACAGTTGATGAAAAGTATTATGAAGAAACCTTAGACTGGAATTTGCAAAAGTTGTTACCTGCTGATCAGCGTATTGAAAAAGTAAACGCTTATGCTGTTACAAAACCAAGGCTGATTGGTGATATTGGATTGAGAGGTTTTTATCAGTTGCGCAAAAAAGCAATGGAGCTGGTTACCAAAGAACAGATAGATTTTGTGTACATCCCTATTCCTTCTTTTTATATTTCATTGATTGGTCCTTACCTGCACCGTAAAACAGGCGTGAAGTATGGCATTGATTATATTGATCCATGGGTGCATCAGTTTCCGGGATCGGATAAACTGTTTTCCCGTCACTGGTTCAGTACAAAGCTGGCCAGGTGGTTAGAACCAAAAGCAGTGAAGCAGGCCTCACTCATTACAGGTGTTGCTGAAGGATATTATAAAGGAGTGATTGAACGCAATCCTGATTTACTGAATACCTGTGTATTCGGTGCAATGCCTTATGGCGGGGAGGCAGCAGATCATGAACGTTTGAAAGAATTGCAATTAAAGCCTTATCTGTTTAAACGGAATGAGAAACTTCAGTTTGTCTATGCAGGGGCTATGTTGCCGAAAGCATATGGTCCGTTAGAGGCCATCTTTCAATCCATTGCGGCAAATAAAGAACAGTACAGTAATGTTGAGTTTCATTTTATCGGTACAGGTAAAACCCCCAATGATCCGAATGGATATACGATCAAACCACTTGCTGAGAAATATGCGTTATGGCAAACCGTAGTGTTCGAATATCCAAAACGGATTCCTTACCTGGATGTTTTGATTCACCTGGACACTGTGGATGCAGTATTTATTTTAGGCAGTACCGAACCGCATTACACTCCCTCCAAAACATACCAGGCAGTATTGAGTAGGAAACCAATATTAGCAGTATTGCATGAACAAAGCACAGCTGTTACTATTGTGCGTTCAACCAATGCAGGAATGGTAATGGGATTTAATGGAGAAGAAGGAGTTGTTGCAATAAAAGAGCAATTCAAAGAATTGTTTAATGAGTTTTTAAGTTTCAATCAAAACTATAGTCCTTCAAAGGTCAATACTGCACTATTTATCCAATACTCAGCGAAAGAAGTTACACGCCTGCTGGCTCATCTTTTAGAAGCTGTTGTCAAATCAAACTAATGAAACAATTAGAACAGATATTTCAGTTTATTAATAAACACCCATTAGCAGGTAAACATAAAGTGAAAGCTTATTGCCGTTTTTTTTGGTGGCAGTTTTCTCAGCTTTTTTTCCCGCACGAAACTGTGGTTCCTTTTATTGGCAAAACAAAGTTGGCTGCTAAGAAAGGCTTACATGGAATAACGGGAAATATTTATACCGGGCTTGAGGATTTTAATGATATGGGTTTTTTGCTCCATTTTCTAAGGAAAGAAGATCTGTTTGCAGATATTGGTGCAAATGCAGGCAGTTATAGTGTGCTGGCAGCTGGCTGCACAGGAAGCAGAACGATTGCTTTTGAACCTGTTCCTTCCACTTTTTCATGGCTTGAAAAAAATATTGAATTGAACAAACTGAGTAATTTGGTGAAGGCAATAAATATTGGATTGGGCAGTAAGAGGGAGGAATTGTTTTTTACGTCAAATCATGGAACAGTAAACCATGTTGTGGCTGAAAACGAGAATGGAGGCGATTTACTCAGTACGAAAGTTGAAGTATTGCCTTTTGATGAGATTTCGTTCACTGAAGGCATACCTCAGTTGATTAAAATTGATGTGGAAGGGTTTGAAACAGAGGTACTGAAGGGAATGAACAGTACTTTTCAATCACAGGATTTAAAAGCAATAATAATTGAGCTGAATGGATCAGGTGAGCGGTATGGGTATAATGAACAAACAATTCATCAGAACCTGCTGAGTTTAAATTTTTACCCATGCCGGTATGATCCCTTTACAAGAAGTCTGAACCAACTGGAAGGCTTCGGATCGCATAATACGATTTATATCAGAGATATTGATTTTGCAAGAGGCAGGGTACAAACTGCCGATAAGTTTAAAATTTTTTCTGAGGCAATATAGATGAAACGGCTGGCCATCATCACTACTCATCCGATTCAGTACAATGCTCCTTTGTTCCGTTTATTGAATGAGCGGGGGAAGGTTGCGGTGAAAGTATTTTATACCTGGAGCCAGTCGAAAGAAGAAGTGTATGATGCGAGGTTTGGAATGAAGCGCAGCTGGGATATTCCTTTACTTGATGGGTATGATTATGAATTCATTGATAACTCATCCAGGCATCCGGATTCAAACAGGTTTTGGGGGATTATCAATCCGGGGTTGGTTAAAAAAATAAAAGCAGAAAAGTTCGATGCTGTGCTGGTGTACCGCTGGAGTGTGTTCAGTCATTTCAGGATCATGCAGCAATTAGGAACGAAACCTAAGTTATTCTTTCGTGGAGATTCTGTGATACAGAATAACGGAGATGGAATGAAACAGTTTATTAAAAAGAATTTGCTGAAATGGGTTTACCGTAAAGTTGATAAGGCGTTTTATGTGGGCCGGAAAAATAAAAATTATTTTCAGCAGTATGGATTGAACGAAGATCAGTTAATTGCTGCGCCACATGCCGTAGAAAATGAACGGTTCTCATCAAATAAAGACGAATGGGAATTCAAAGCAAAGGAAGAACGGGAAAAATTATCTTTTACAGCCGATACGGTTGTTTTTATATATGCCGGAAAGTTTTATGAATTAAAACAGCTGGATGTTTTAATTCAGGCATTTAAAAAATTAAACGGGCAGCATTATCGTCTCTTGCTTTTTGGAAACGGGGAACAGGAAAATGAGTTAAAGGATTTAGCGGGTGAAGATGATCGGATTATTTTTCAACCGTTCAAAAATCAATCAGAAATGCCCTGGGTTTACAGAATGGGAGATGTGTTTGTGTTAACCAGCAAAAGTGAAACCTGGGGGCTGGGAGTAAATGAAGCTATGGCTTGTGGAAGAGCGGCGATTGTAAGTGATCATTGTGGTTGTGCGCCTGAATTAATTATTGAAGGAAAAACAGGTTACCTGTTCCGTACAGGTATTACAGATGATCTATTTCACTGTATGCAGCAATTTACCAACAGAGATAATGCAATGCAGATGGGGAAGGAGGCGTTGAAACATATTGAACATTTTTCGCTGGAGAAAATTGCAGAGGTTATTGAGGAAGAAGTGATCAAGTAAAAAGGGTGGCTGGCAAGATAGGAAGGGGAATTGGGAAGAAAGAGGTAGTAAGATTAGAAGAAGGTTTTTTGCACGCAGAGGTGCTGAGTTCGCAGAGGAAGGGGAATTGGGAGGTAATAGGCAGGAAGAAGTCAGCATATAGTAGATAAAAGTTTTTTTAGAGCGTTTATTATTGAATTTGTTTTATCTGTGTGAATTTGTAGCTTATAAAAAATAAATGAAGAAACTCGCTATCATCACATCGCACCCTATACAGTACAATGCACCATTGTTCCGTTTGCTGACACAGCGGAAGAACATTGAGCTGAAAGTGTTTTATACCTGGGGGCAAACAAAGGATGGATTGGTGTATGATCCTGATTTTAAAAAGGAATTTAAGTGGGATATTCCTTTGCTTGATGGTTATGAAAAAGAGTTTATTGAAAATGTATCGGCCAATCCTGGCGCAGGTCATTTCAGGGGAATTAAAAATACCGATCTGATCATGCAGATTGATCAGTTTAAACCAGATACATTGCTGGTTTACGGATGGAGTTTTCAAAGTCACCTGCAGCTGTTGAGGCATTATAAGGGAAGAACGAAAATGATCTTTCGTGGTGATTCAACTTTGCTGGATGAGTCGCCTGGGTTTTCGTTTAAAAAACTTGCCCGGCGTGTTTTACTGAAATGGGTGTATCAACATATTGATCTTGCGTTATATACCGGGGAAGCAAATAAACAGTATTTTCTGAAACATGGTATAAAGGAAGGTCAGCTTTTGTATGGACCTCATGCAGTGGAAAATGATCGGTTTTTTGATATCGATGAAATATACAGGGAAAAAGCTGCTGAATGGCGAAGACAACTGGAAATTCCTGTTACATCGATTGTGTTTTTATTTGCAGGGAAGCTGGAGTTCAAAAAGGACCCATTGATCCTGCTTGAAAGTTTTACAGCAATAGAAAGGAACGATCTTTGTTTATTAATTGTTGGTAATGGGGCGCTTGAATATGAGCTGAAAGAGAAAGCAGCAACTGACAGGCGGATCCGGTTTCTTGATTTTCAGAATCAAAAACAAATGCCGGTTGTGTATCGTTTGGGTGATGTGTTTGTATTGCCGTCAAAGGGCCCGGGCGAAACCTGGGGATTGAGTGTAAATGAAGCCATGGCCTGTTCAAGAGCTGTTATTGTAAGTAATCAATGCGGTTGTGCAAAAGAACTGGTGAACGAAAATGGATTTGTGTTCAGGGCCGGGGATAAGAATGAACTTATTCGTGCAATCAAAAAAATGGCTGAATCAAAACAGGGAATAAAAGAAAAGGGGACAATGAGTAAACAAATAATCAGCCGGTTTTCATTTTTACAATTAGCTGAATGTATTGAATCTGCAGTATGAATTTAAATAAGATTGTTTTTGTTATCATCGCCCTGCTTGTATCATTGCTGGCATCCATCCCCGGCACACTAATGACAGCAGAGCTGATATCAATCGGTTTATTTGTGTTTTTCCTTCTCGACTTTATTGATTCAATCGGCAAGTCATATAGTATACTGGATATTTCCATTCTGTTAGCCCTGTTTCAATGTTTGTTAATGCCCATCATTGTGTATCATATTTTTAATTCGGATGCACTTGTTATTGCATTAAAATATGATATGGTGGTAACGGCTGAGGTCTATTATTCTTTTATGCTGCCTGCCGTGATTGCATTTATACTGGGGGTTAAACTGACGGCTTTGTTTCAAGGGTCTTCTTATTTAAAATACACAAAAGCTATTGCAGAATCAAAAAAGTATTTAACCGGCAAAGGTAATATTGGTATTCTGCTGATGATTATTGGTTTTGTATCCGGAATTATGCAGATTTTTATTCCGGGCGAATTGAAATATGTTGCTTACCTGTTCAGCAAGTTGCTTTATGTGGGTGCTTTGTATACTTACTTTTCAGATGTAAAGAACCGAACTCTGTATTTAGTTTCCGCAGGTGTTGCCATCTTAGCTCAATCGCTGGCACAGGGTATGTTTGGGGAATTGATATACACACTTATTCTGGCAGTAATGCTGTTATTGCTGGGGAAGAAAATTAAAACATCCTACAAGTTTGGTATTGCAACATTTGGATTTGTATTTATTATGCTGCTGCAAAGCGTAAAAACAGATTACAGAACTATTGCCTGGAAGGGAGATGGCAGTGAAAATAATGCAGGAACTTTTTTTTCGCTGATTCTTGACCGGATCAGTAACCCGGAACGTTTTTTTGACTGGACCCTCATGTTTCCAACTGTGGTACGTTTCAACCAGGGGATGATTGTTGGAAAGGTTTTAGATCATGTGCCAAACAGAGCTCCCTTTGCAGAAGGCGAAACTATTTTTACCGCACTTGCTGCATCTTTTGTACCCAGGCTGTTGTGGCCCGATAAGCCCATGTCGGGAGGGCATGCCAATATGGAACGATTTACCGGTTTTATCATCCAGGGATACAGTATGAATGTGAGCCCAATGGGGGAGGCTTATGGTAATTATGGTGTTAACGGCGGAATTGTCTTTATGTTTTTTTATGGGCTATTTTTCTCCGTTGTGCTGATCGTTTTGCTGAATCAGATTAAGAAAACACCAACGCTTGTATTATGGTTTCCCATATTATTTCTTAATTCCATTCAAATGGAAACAGATATTTTAATGTGTGTGAATTCACTTATTAAGAACCTCATTTTTATTGGTTTCTGCTACTGGGCTGCTGACAGAATGTTGCGGTTAAAGTTATAGGCAGAAAGGCAAAGAGGAAGAAAGTTGTTGAGAGGTGAAATACCAGTCATGTGGTGATGATCAACAATGAAAGTACAGTTAACTAGTTACAGTAAGAATTGAAAAAACGTATCCTGATTTTTTACGATCATTTTTATCCGGCATACAAAGCTGGTGGTCCCGTTCAGTCGCTGGTGAACCTTGTGAGGGAGTTGTACAAAGACTATGATTTTTTTATTGTGTGCAAGCCGCATGAAATGAATGAAACCGAGCAGCTGAGTGGTGTAAAGATTAATGTTTGGATGAGCTGGGAGCAAAAAGCACAAGTGATGTACTGGAACTATTCATGGAATGCAAGAGCAGAACTTAAGAACATAATTCTGGAAGTAAAGCCCGACTCTATTTTTATTAACGGTCTGTTTTCTCTCTATTTTAATATTCTTCCTTTGAAGTATGGAATTGCATACAGCAAACTGCATACAGGAAGCAGGGTTGTTTTATCGGCAAGGGGAATGCTTCATCCCGGTGCGTTATCACAAAAGCCGCTTAAGAAAAAACTTTTTTTAATACTGTTCAAACTGTTTGGATGGCAGCGTCAGGTGAAATGGCATGCAACCGATGAGCAGGAAATACATTATATCAGAAGTGAGTTTGGAGCTTCAGTTAATGTAGAAACAGCAGGAAATTTTCCAAACCTATTGCCTGTTGCAACGGCACCGGTAAAAAAACCAAATGAGTTGGTAATGGGTACGGTTGCATTGATCAGTCCCATGAAGAATCATTTAGAAATCATCAAAGCTTTACAAACAGCAGAAGCAGCAATTGTGTGGCATATTTATGGCCCGGTAAAAGATGCCGCTTACTGGCAGCAATGTAAAGTGTTGATTCAAGGGCTTCCTTCAACTATTGCAGTTCAATATCATGGTGAGCTGCCACCAGCTGAACTTGCATCGGCAATGAGTAGATTTCAACTGTTCATCATGCCCAGCAAAAGTGAAAACTTCGGTCATGCTTTACTGGAAGCATTCAGCGCAGGGAAGCCAGTGATTACAACCAACACCACACCATTTAAAAATTTACAGGAAGTAAAAGCAGGGGCAACCGTTTCAGCCAGTCATCTTGCAACTGAATTACCGGAAGCCATTCGTTTTTTTGCAGCTATGCAGCAGGATGAATTTTCTGTTTATGCAGCTAATGCCGCTTCTTTTGCAAGAAATTTTTCTGCTACAGAGCAACTGCGACAGCAGTATCAACATTTATTTACAACAGCGTAAAGAGCTTTGAAACTTTATCTTTGCGCCCTTAATTTTTCAGAATGATTATTTTAGGAATTAACGCTTATCATGCCGACAGCAGTGCAGCCATTTTTGTGGATGGGATCATGATAGCAGCCATTGAAGAAGAACGTTTTCGCCGGGTGAAACATTGGGCCGGGTTTCCATCGATGGCCATTGAGTTTTGTTTGAAAGAAGCCGGTGTTACATTGAATGAAGTGGATCATATTGCTATTGGCCGTGATCCATGGGCCAAGCTGGGAAAGAAAATTTTATTTCTTGCTATGAACCCGATAGGCGGTTTTAAAGCGGTTAAAAACAGGTTGGGTAATGCCAAAAAAGTGGCTTCACTTGAAGATGAGTTTGCAAAAATCGCCTCTATTGATAAAGCCACATTTAAAAAGAAAATTCACCAGGTAGAACATCACCGAAGTCATTTGGCTTCTGCTTTTTTTGCATCACCTTTTGATGAAGCTGCTTTGCTTTCCATTGATGGATCAGGTGATTTTACAACAACAATGATCGGCATCGGCAGGGGTAATCATATCGAAATTCTTGACTCAGTTGATTTTCCTCACTCTGTTGGTATTTTTTATACAGCACTTACACAATGGTTGGGTTTTCCGCATTATGGGGATGAATACAAAGTAATGGGTCTTGCTCCTTATGGTGAAGCAAAATATGTTGATCAGCTGAGAGACTTGATTGATTTTACGGATGATGGATTATTTAAATTAAACCTGAAGTATTTCCGGAACCCTAACAGGGGGATTATTTCTTATGGTGATGATCATATTCCTGTTGTTGCCACTTTGTTTACAGATTATTTTGAGACGAAACTGGGCAAGGCAAGACAGAAAGGTGAAGAGTTAACGCAGTTTCATAAAGACATGGCAGCTTCGGTTCAGCGGTTTACGGAAGAATTGATTTTTCATATTCTCAATGCTCTGCAAAAAAGAACAGGGCTGAAGAATGTTTGTATTGCCGGTGGTGTTGCACAGAATTCTGTCGCTAATGGAAAGATTACAACCAGGACTTCTTTCACGAATGTATATATTCCAAGTGCCGGGCATGATGCAGGTATTTCAATGGGAGCGGCTTTGTATGTGTATAATCAAACATTGCAGCAACCACGCAAACCGGCTATCTGGTCAGCTTATACAGGAAACAAATTCAGTAATGATGAAATTGAACAATACCTGTTGTCAAGAGATATCAAATATAAAAAACTCAGTGATGAAGAACTGTATGAATATGTAGCTGACCGTTTGATCAATGCGGGAGTGGTAGGATGGTTCAGCGGCAGGAGTGAGTTTGGTCCAAGAGCTTTGGGAGGGCGTTCTATCCTCGCCGACCCAAGAAGAGCTGATGCAAAAGATTTGCTGAATGCAAAGATCAAACGCAGGGAAAGCTTTCGCCCCTTTGCTCCTTCTATTTTGAAGGAATATGTAGAAAAGTATTTCACCATAGATGATGTTGTTCCGTTTATGGAAAAAGTGTTTCCTATCCAGGAAGGAATGAGAAGTCTTATTCCGGCGGTTACACATGTAGATGGAACAGGAAGATTACAATCAGTTGATCAAACAGTTTCACCACGGTATTATGCATTGATTGATGCGTTCAGGAAAAAAACAGGAGTCCCAATTTTACTGAATACATCGTTTAATGAAAATGAACCTATTGTGAATTCACCTGCAGAAGCACTGGATTGTTTTCTGCGTACACAAATGGATATGCTGGTGATGGAAAATATAATCGTAGAGCGGTAAGATGAAGGTTTCCATCATTACTGTAGTATATAACCGGGAAAAAACAATTGAACGGTCCATACAGTCGGTACTCAATCAATCTTACAAAAACATTGAGTACATTGTTATTGATGGCGCATCGAAGGATGGAACGATGGAAATCGTTCATGCATATAAAGACCGGATTGCTGTAATTGTTTCTGAAAAAGATAAGGGCATGTATGATGCGCTGAATAAAGGCATCAAAGCAGCAACCGGCGATGTGGTGGGAATACTGCATGCAGATGATGAATTTGCATCTGCTTTTATTGTTGAAAAGGTTGTTCAGCAACTGCAGGGCAATACAGGAACTGATGCTGTTTATGGTGATGTTGGTTTTATTAAAGAAGAACAGCCGGATAAAATTGTGCGGTATTATTCATCGGCCATTTTCAAAACCAGTTTATTTAAATGGGGATTCATACCGGCACATCCAACCTTTTTTTGCTACAGGAAGTTTTTTGATCTCTATGGTTTCTACCGTACCGACCTGGATATTGCTGCTGATTTTGATTTACTGGTGAGGTACCTGCATCAGCATCAGTTAAGAACGGTCTATATTCCTGAAATGCTGGTGAAGATGAATCTGGGTGGAAAGAGCACAAGCGGCATCAGCAGTACCTTGAAGATCAACAAGGAGATCAAACAAATTTTGAGTGAACAACAATTACCATCCAGTTATCTGCGTTTGTACGCAAGATATTTTATTAAGGTGCTGGAGTATGGGCGGAGGAGGAAATGAGTTGTTCAACACTGAGGAGTGGAGTTGGGGAGCGGCACGGAGAAGATTTTTCGCTTCGCTCAAATCGAATGACACAGAGGAAAGAAGGTGTAGAGTTTCACAGAGAAAAACAGGGTTGTTCAGAAAGCGACTGCAACGGCAGAGATATTTTATTAAATTGCGGAAATATTGACAGGAAATTGAATTTTAACCTATATAAACAATAAACCAAAACTGATGAAAAAAGCGTTGATTACAGGTATTACAGGTCAGGACGGAGCCTATCTTTCTGATCTTTTATTAAGAAAAGGATATGAAGTACACGGCATTAAGCGCCGCAGTTCTTTGTTCAACACCGACCGTATTGATCATTTATATGAAGATCCTCATATCGATAACCGTCATTTTGTACTGCATTACGGCGATTTAACCGACAGCTCTAACCTGATCCGTATTATCCAGGAAGTGCAGCCCGATGAAATCTACAATCTCGGTGCCATGAGCCATGTAAAAGTGAGTTTTGATATTCCTGAATACACAGCCAATACAGATGCTATCGGCACATTGCGTATACTGGAAGCCGTGAGATTGCTGGGCTTAACTGAAAAAACAAGAGTATACCAGGCGTCTACATCCGAACTATATGGTTTGGTGCAGGAAGTGCCACAATCAGAAAGAACACCTTTCTATCCACGTTCACCTTATGCTGTTGCAAAAATGTATGGCTTCTGGATTACGGTAAATTATCGTGAAGCGTATAATATGTATGCATGTAATGGTATTTTATTCAACCATGAATCTCCCTTACGTGGTGAAACATTTGTTACAAGAAAAATTACCAGGGCTGTTGCAAAGATTGCACTCGGCATGCAGGATAAATTATACCTCGGAAACATGAATGCAAAAAGAGACTGGGGTCATGCAAAAGATTATGTAGAAGCCATGTGGCTGATGTTGCAACAGGATAAGCCGGAAGATTTTGTAATTGCAACCGGAGTTACAACCGAGGTAAGAGATTTTGTACGCATGGCATTCGCTCAGGTAGGTGTTGAACTTGAATTTAAAGGCGAGCAGGAAAAAGAAGTTGGGGTTGTGAAATCCTGCTCAAATCCTGCTTATCAATTGGCAATTGGAACAGAAGTGGTAAAAGTGGATCCTGCTTATTATCGTCCGACAGAAGTGGAACTATTAATTGGTAACCCTGCGAAAGCGAATCAGAAATTAGGATGGAAACCAAAATATGATCTGAAAGGATTGGTAGAGGAAATGGTAGCAGCAGATCTGGATATATTCAAGAAGGAAAAGCTGTTGAAGGATAGCGGTTTCAAAATCAAAAATCAGTTTGAGTAATGGAGAAGAATGCAAAAATATATGTAGCAGGGCATCGTGGAATGGTGGGCTCGGCAATTGTAAGAAAATTACAGAGTGAAGGATATGAAAATCTCCTTCTCCGAACATCTGCTGAACTTGATTTACGGAATCAACAGGCAACAGAAACATTTTTCAAAGAGTATAAACCCGATTATGTTTTTTTAGCTGCAGCTAAAGTGGGTGGCATTGTTGCCAATAACACCTACCGGGGTAAATTTTTATACGAGAACCTGATGATTCAGAACAATGTTATTCACTCTGCGTATCAAAACAGTGTTACGAAATTACTGTTCCTCGGATCTTCCTGTATTTATCCAAAATTTGCGCAGCAGCCCATCAAAGAAGAATATTTACTGACGGGAACACTGGAAGCAACCAATGAACCCTATGCGATTGCAAAAATTGCAGGATTGAAAATGTGTGAAGCATACCGCAGTCAGTACGGATGTAACTTTATTTCGGTGATGCCAACAAACCTGTATGGCCCTAACGACAATTATGATCTGCAGAATTCGCATGTGTTGCCTGCTTTGTTACGCAAAATGATTGTTGCAGAAAGAACTAATCAGCCGGTGGTTGAAATCTGGGGAACAGGTACACCACGCCGTGAGTTTCTGCATGTAGATGATCTTGCAGATGCCTGTTATTTTATTATGCAGCAATACGATGGTAGCGACTGGCTCAATATTGGAGTTGGTGAAGATGTTTCCATTAAAGAGCTGGCTGAATTAGTAAAAGAAATAGCTGGTTATAAAGGGGAATTGAAATTTAATACAGATAAGCCAGACGGCACTCCACGGAAATTATTAGATGTATCGAGATTACATGGGCTTGGCTGGAAAGCTAAAATTGAATTAAAAGAAGGCGTACAAAAAGTTTACCAGGAAGTGAAGTCACTTCCTTTCTGATCATGTTTGGATTATTCAAAAAAAAGAACAACGCTTCAGGCTCTGTTGTTATTGATTACAGTGGCTTGAAAGTGGATATGCATTCGCACCTGTTGCCGGGTATTGATGATGGTTCACCTGATGCAGAAACATCCGTTGCTTATATTAAAGCAATGATGAAGCTGGGTTATCAGAAATTCATTGTTACACCGCATATTTATGCTGATCTGTATCCAAATACAAAGGAAACGATTCTTGCAGCACATAAAGAATTAAAGGCGAAACTCCAGGAAGAAAATATTGATGTTGAAATTGTTGCTGCTGCAGAATATTTTATGGATGATGTGTTTGCTGAGCGATTAAGTAACAATGAACCGTTGCTTACACTGCATCAGAACTGGGTATTGGTTGAGATTTCTTTTATGAGTCCGCCGCCTGATTTAAATAATATCATTTTTGAACTGATTGCAAAAGGGTATCAGCCTGTACTTGCACATCCGGAGCGTTATAATTATTATCACAGTAATAAAGAAATCTATCACCGGTTTAAAGACAAGGGATGCCTGCTGCAGATCAACATGCTTTCCTTAAGCGGTTATTACGGCAAGGCTGTTCAGGATGCTGCCCATTTTATTACGAAAGAAAAAATTGCTGATCTTATTGGAACCGATCTTCATCATCAGCGTCACCTTGAAGGATTGTATCAACCCGCACTTTTTGCAGATGTACAACAGGTTCTGCAAACCAATTCCATTCTTAATTCCACTCTTTAGTTTTTTTGAGCAAACCCCGTTTATTTATTTTTCTTAACCGCCTTGCAGTTGGTGGTCCTGCTATTAACACCCTTAGTGTTGCTGCAGAACTAAGCCGTGATTTTGAAATTCTGCTGGTTGCTGGCGAACCTATGCGTGACGAACAGTCTGCTGAATTTTTATTAGAGCAGTACAAAGGATTTGCAGTAAAACGGATCAAATCACTCAGAAGAACAATCCTGCCAATTCAGGATATTAAATCATATTACCACATTAAAAAAATAATCAGGGAGTTCAAGCCTGATATTATTCATACACATGGTGCAAAGCCTGGTGTGGTGGGCCGCCTGGCCGGGTGGCGAATGAACGTGCCGGTGATCATTCATACATTTCATGGTCATGTTTTTCATTCTTATTTCAGTTCATTTATTTCTCAACGAATTATATGGATTGAACGGATGCTGGCAAAAATCTCCACTGCTGTTATTGCCATTAATCAAACGCTGGGCAATGAACTTGTCAATAAATATAAAATTGCAGCAGCCGAAAAAGTGAAACTCATCAGGCTTGGTGTTGAAACAGAAAAGTTTACTGATGCTGATGGATCGAAGAGGCAATCATTCCGAAAGGAATTTTTGTTAAGCGAAGATGAAATTGTTGTAGGAATTATTGGCCGGTTGGTTCCCGTAAAACAACATTCGCTGTTTATTGAAATTGCTGAGCAATTAATTCAGTCATCCAAGCAAAAATTACGTTTTTTTATTGTAGGAAATGGTCCTGAAAAAAGCAGGATTGAACAACTGATTGTGCAGAAAAATTTAACCAGTACAAGCGAAGCAACTAATCGTAAAGCACAATTTATTTTTACTTCCTGGCGGCATGACATGGATATTGTTTATGCAGGACTGGATATTGTGATGCTTACTTCTTTAAATGAAGGAACGCCGGTTTCAATTATGGAAGCAATGTCGGCAGCAAAGCCGGTTGTATCAACAAATGCAGGAGGTGTGGCAGAATTGATTGAGTCCGGCAAGACCGGTTTTGTGGGCACAACAAAACAAAAGTTGACAGAGCAGACAGCAATATTAATTGAAGAAATATCGAAGAGAAATGAAATTGGCAGCAATGCAGTGCAGTTTGCAACTCAACAGTTATCGAAGGCTTACGAAGTGGAGCAATTGAAGAAGCTCTACTTTGAGCTGATTCATAAAGCCGGATAAATGCTTTTGCAGGATTATCTTTTTTCCTGTTGAACCTTTTCAGTTTGCGATTGTAATAGAGGGTATCAACCAAAAAAATGAACAAGTTCACCATCAAAGATCTTGAAAACCTGAGTGGAATTAAGGCCCATACCATCCGCATATGGGAACAACGCTATTCTTTTCTGAAGCCGCAACGTACGGCCACGAATATCCGCTATTACAGCAACCAGGAACTGAAGATGCTGCTGAATATTTCACTGCTGAATAAATACGGCTTCAAGATTTCCCATATTAACCGGATGACGAATGAAGAACTGAAGGAAAAGACCCTCACTCTTTCCGGTGGACAGGCACAGCAGGAAAGGATCGTTAATGAACTTATTCAACACATGGTTGATCTTGACCTGGATGCGTTTGAATATGTAATTGATCAGTTCATTGTTTCAAGAGGTATTGAAAAAACAATCACATTTATCATTTTCCCTTTTCTTGAGCGTATTGGAATACTCTGGCAAACAGATCATATTAACCCCGCACAGGAACATATTATAACCAATATCGTCCGTCAAAAAATTATTGTTGGTATTGAAAACATCATCACTCCTTTATCGCTTAAAAGCAATGTATTGTTGTTTATGCCAGAAAATGAACATCATGAACTGGGGCTGCTGTTCCTGCAATATTTGCTGAAAAGCAGGGGTGTAAAAACCATTTATCTCGGAGCAAATGTTCCATTGAAAGATCTTGAGTTTGTTGTTACTTTAAAAAGACCTGATTATGTGTACACTCACCTTACAACTGTGATCAGGGAGTTTAATTTCGATAAGTTTATTAATACTCTCAAGACAAAATTGCCTTCAACCAACATTCTCATTTCCGGGTTGCTGGCACAAACATTTGGAAAGAAAAACCTGCCGGGGAATATCCGTTTTTTAAAGTCTCTGAGCGAAGTCACCGACTTTATTGCAGCAATGAAGTAAGTAAAATCACACATCGTTATAAATTTTGAATCCCCCGTTTCGGGGGATTTTTTTATAATTGCCTGATTCATTGTGTTTTATGTTTTTAGCAAAAGGTTAAACAAAAAATTTGTAGTTATAATATTAGTTTGTTTAGCTTTGCTGTACTAATAATTAAACAATAACTATATGTCGGCAGTTGAATTCGACCAGATGCTGGTCAAGAATACTGACTTTTTAAAGCCATTTGCATTTACTCTTACCAGGGATAATGAAACTGCAAAAGATCTTTTGCAGGAAACCATGTTCCGAGCATTGGCCAACCGTGAAAAATACAATGTTGGTACAAATGTGAAAGCCTGGTTGTACACCATTATGCGGAATATTTTTATTAATAATTACCGCCGTCGTGTAAAGCAAAACACCATTTTTGATTCTACACCAAACGACTTCTTTCTGAATTATCAGCAGGCAACTGTTTCTAATTCGGCCGAAACAAGTTTGCAGATGAAAGAAATTCAGACAGCGATTCATCAGCTGCCGGAAATATTCAAAAGTCCTTTTATGTTATATTTTGAAGGATTCAAGTATCATGAAATTGCTCATATTCTCAATGAGCCTTTAGGTACTATCAAGAGCCGTATTCATTTTGCCCGTAAATTGTTGAAAGAACAAATCAGCAGGTATTAAAACAACCAACCAGATTGTCTAAAAAAGTAATTGTAATTGGAAGTGGATTTGCAGGCATGTCGGCTGCATCTTTCCTGGCCCGTGATGGCTGGGAAGTAACTGTATTGGAAAAGCATTCTATTCCCGGAGGTCGTGCAAGAAAAATGGAAGCAGATGGATTTGTATTTGATATGGGCCCGAGCTGGTACTGGATGCCTGATGTGTTTGAACATTATTTCAATTCTTTTGAGAAGCAGGTAAGCGATTACTATGAATTAAAACGGCTTGATCCTTCATACCGTGTTTATTTTGAACATGACGCTTGTGATATTCCTGCATCTTATTCCGCATTAAGGGATTTATTTGAAAAGTTAGAGCCAGGCAGTGCTGTACATCTTGATCTGTTTATGGATGAAGCGGCGTATAAATATGAAGTGGGCATGAATAAACTTGTTCATCAACCCGGACAATCATTAACAGAATTTGCAGACCTTGATTTCCTGAAAGGGGTTTTACGGTTAGATGTGTTTACTTCCATCAAAACTCATGTACAAAAGCATTTTAAAGATTCACGACTTCGCCAGTTGATGGAATTTCCCGTGTTGTTCCTTGGTGCATTACCTGAAAAAATGCCAGCTTTGTATAGCCTGATGAACTATGCCGATGTGAAGTTAGGAACCTGGTGGCCAATGGGGGGCATGTATAAAATCGTAGAAGGCATGCACAGCCTGGCTGTTGAATTGGGTGTGAAGTTTGAGTTTAGTAAAGATGTGGAGGCAATACAGCTTGTGAATGGAAAAGCAACAGGTGTTGTGGCTGATGGAAGATATTATGAAGCAGATGTAGTAATCAGCGGCGCTGATTATCATTTTACCGAAACAAAATTACTTCCTGCGGAATACCGTTCTTATTCTGATACATACTGGGATAAACGTGTAATGGCACCTTCCTGTTTATTATATTATGTTGGTTTGAATAAAAAGTTAAACAATACAACTCATCATTCTCTTTTCTTTGATACAGATTTCGAAAAGCATGGCAAAGAAATCTATACTGATCCGCAGTGGCCATCTGATCCGCTTTTCTATGTAAGTGTAACCACTTCAACTGATCCTGCAGGAGCACCTGAGGGACATGAGAATTTATTCTTCCTGATTCCGGTTGCGGCAGGTTTACAAAATGATACTGATGAACTGAGAGAAAAATACTTTAGCAAAATTGTTGAGCGGTTTGAAGAAAGAACCGGTGAACTAATTACAAAGAATATTGTTTATAAAAAATCGTATGCGGTCAATGATTTCGTACATGATTACAATGCGTTTAAAGGAAACGCCTATGGTTTAGCAAACACTTTGCTCCAGACAGCTGTTTTAAAACCCGGGTGCAAGAGTAAGAAAGTTGATAATTTATATTATACCGGGCAGTTAACAGTACCTGGTCCGGGAGTGCCACCCAGTTTAATCAGCGGAGAAGTGGTTGCAAAACTGGTTAACAAACAATTTTCAAAATCTGTTCAAACCAATCAGAGTTTATGATGGAACTGTTTCATGAAGTAAGTCAGATGTGCAGCCGCAATACCACCGAGCGGTACAGTACATCTTTTTCATCGGCTATACGTTTGCTGCACCGGGATTTGCGGCAACCGATCTATAATATTTATGGATTGGTTCGTTTTGCCGACGAAATTGTTGATACGTTTCATGACCATGATAAAGCAACACTGATTACTGAGTTCAGAAAAGAAACTTTTGAGGCCATTGACAGGGGTATCAGTTTGAATCCTATCCTGCACAGTTTTCAGTTAACAGTCAATCAGTATAAAATTGATCCCGTATTGATTCATGCATTCTTCAACAGCATGGAAATGGATCTCCACAATAAAGAATATAACAGCGATGGGTATAATGAATACATCTATGGAAGCGCTGAAGTGGTTGGGCTGATGTGTTTATATGTATTCACAAATGGTGACGTTAAAAAATATGAAGAGCTAAAACCTGCAGCCCGGGCTTTGGGAGCAGCTTTTCAGAAAGTGAATTTTCTGCGGGATCTGAAAGCAGACTATAATCAGCTTGAGCGAACTTATTTCCCAGGGCTTGATTTTCGAAATTTCACGGCACAGCAAAAGCAGCAAATTGAAGAGGATATTCAGAAAGATTTTGACAATGCTTACGCAGGGATTATTCATTTGCCTGTAAAATCGAGGTTTGGTGTATATGTTGCCTATAAATATTATCTCTCCTTATTCCGTAAAATAAAGCGTGTGCAACCGGCTAAAATTATGCATGAACGTATCCGTATTCCTGATCATCACAAAATGATGATTCTGCTGAGAGCAGGGATTCGCAGTCAACTTAATATCATGTAACCATAGATTGACTATTTTTGAGTATGCATGAAGTGATCCTTGTAAATGAACTGGATGAAGTTGTTGGTTCCATGGAAAAAATGGAGGCACATGAAAAAGCATTGTTACACCGTGCCTTCAGTGTATTCCTGTTTGATCGTAAAGGAAACATGCTGTTACAGCAAAGAGCCGCTTCAAAATATCACAGCCCTTCTTTATGGACCAATGCATGTTGCAGTCACCCCATGCCGGGCGAAGGAACAAAGCAGGCGGCCTTACGACGTTTGCAGGAAGAACTTGGTTTTACTGTAGCTATCAAAAAGGCATTTCACTTTACATACAAAGCAGAGTTTGACAACGGATTAACAGAACATGAATTTGATCATGTATTTGTTGGTGAGTATGAAGGTGAAATGGAATTGAATAAAGAAGAGGTGAGTGCTGCCTGTTACAAATCAATGGCAGAAATAAAACATGAAATAGAAAGCAACTCTCATTTTTATACCGAATGGTTTAAAATAGCATTCCCACTGCTGGAAGAATGGCTGCAACATCAAAATGAAAAACATGCGGAAGCGTAATGCAGCTGTTATTGGCAGTGGTGTTGCCGGGCTCGCCAGTGCAACCCATTTGGCTGTGCAGGGTTTTGAAGTAAATGTGTTTGAACGCAATAGTTATGCCGGTGGCAAATTATCATCTTTTGAAAAGGATGGATTTTGTTTTGACGCTGGTCCATCTTTATTTACACAGCCACAAAATTTACATGAACTGTTTGAATCTGCCGGTGAAAAGCTGGAAGATTATTTTCAATACGAGCAGGTAAATCTTTCCTGCAAATATTTTTATGAAAACGGTAAGCAGGTAAACGCATGGACGGATGAACAGAAATTAGCTGATGAATTAAGCACTCAGTTAGGTGAACATCCTGCTGCTGTTAAAAGCTATCTGCAAAAAAGCAAGCGGCTGTATAACGATATCGGAAGTATCTTTCTCAATCATTCATTACACAAGCGGGCAACCTGGTTGCAGAAGCCCGTGTTAAAAGCATTAAAAACGGTTCGCTTATCACACTTAACCGGAACATTACACGGGTTTAATCAATCAAAATTTCAATCACCCGAAGCGGTGCAGTTATTCGACCGCTATGCTACTTATAACGGAAGTAATCCCTACAAAACGCCTGGAATGATGAGTTTAATTCCACACCTGGAATTAAATGAAGGAACATTTTATCCAAAAGGCGGAATGATCAGCATTACCAATGCATTGATGGCATTGGCGAAAAAGAAAGGAGTTCGGTTCCATTTCAACTCACCTGTTCAACGGATCATTCATCATCAGAACGAAATAAAAGGAGTGGTAGTGAATGATGAAAATTTTCAGGCCGATGTAGTGGTGAGTAATGCTGATGTTTATTTTACCTATCATCATTTGCTGAGTGATGTATATCAAACAAAGAAAGTACTGAAACAGGAACGCAGCTGCAGTGGTGTTATTTTTTATTGGGGAATGAACAGGGAGTTCAAAGACCTGCACCTGCATAATATTTTCTTCAGCCAGCACTATGCGGCTGAGTTCAACAGTATTTTCAATTTGAAAAAATTATTCGTTGATCCTACTGTTTATGTGAACATCACTTCCAAAATGGAAGCAGGACAGGCGCCGCAGGGAAAAGAGAACTGGTTTGTACTCATCAATGCGCCATCCAACATCGGGCAAAACTGGGAACAGCTTCGCATACAGTTAAAAGAAAAAGTAATTGAAAAATTAAATAGAGTACTAGGTGTTGATGTAGCGGCAGCAATTGAAACGGAAGAGTATCTTGATCCCATCCGTATTGAAGAGCAGACTGGTTCATACATGGGTTCATTGTACGGCACCAGCAGTAATGGAAAGATGGCGGCTTTTCTTCGTCATCCAAACTTTACATCTAAAATAAAAGGGTTGTATTTCTGCGGGGGCAGTGTGCATCCCGGTGGAGGGATCCCTCTTTGTTTTAAGAGTGCCAAGATTGCAACCGATCTTATCAAAAAAGATTTTTTTAAATCCACTCATCATTGATACCAACTACCTCATTCAGTCCGCAAAAAAAAGCAACTGCCATTGCGGTATTGTTTCATGTAATTGGACTTACGGGTATTTTATTTTTTGACCGGCAGTTGTTTGTTTCATTAACACCGTTTAATCTCTTATTGTCGGCAGGCTTGCTTATTTATACGCAGGCAGAAAAAAATAAAGCATTCTTTTTATTTGTACTGGTTTGTGTTGTGTTTGGATTTGCTGTTGAATATATTGGAGTGAATCATCATTTACTGTTTGGTGAATATGAGTACCTCAATGCTATGGGTGAACAGTGGCAGCATGTTCCGCTGGTGATAGGTGTTAACTGGTTTATTATGATGTATTGCTGTGGAATAAGTATTCAACTGTTCCTGAACCGGATGTGGAATAAACTGAAGGATGCTGATCAGCCGGCAAGAAAAAATGTTGGCTTTATTGCCGTGATTCTCGATGCTGCATTGCTGGCCACTTTTTTTGATTGGATGATGGAGCCGGTTGCTGTAAAACTAGGCTGGTGGAAATGGCTGGGCGATGGGTCAATTCCATTGCTCAATTATATAAGCTGGTTTGGCATCAGTGCCCTGCTGCTGCTGCTGTTCCGTTTACTATCCTTTAATAAACAGAACCAATTCGCTGTAAATTTGTTATTGATTCAGTTCATGTTTTTTTTAATTCTACGCACCGTTTTATGAGTTTGCTTCTTTATATCTTACTTGCTTTCGTTGTTTTTTTCCTCATGGAAGGAGTTACCTGGCTCACACATAAATTTGTGATGCACGGCTTTCTCTGGTACCTGCATGAAGATCATCATCAGCCGAAAGGTCATGTCTTTGAAAAGAACGATGCTTTCTTTCTCATCTTTGCTATACCCAGTTGGTTGTGTATTATGCTTGGTTTAATGAACCAGGTTTACTGGGTGGTGAGTATTGGTGCCGGTATTGCCATGTACGGACTGGCTTATTTCATTGTGCATGAAATTATCATTCATCAACGTTTTAAATTGTTCAGTCGCTGGAACAGTACCTATGTACGTACCATCCGCTGGGCTCATAAAATGCATCACAAACATCTGAATAAAGAAGATGGTGAAAGTTTCGGGATGCTGTATGTTCATAAAAAGTATTGGGAAAAAGTGAAGAAGGAGAAACAACTCAATCCCAATATCAAATAACCACTCATTGAATCAGCACTATACTTATTTCCTTATTCATGCTGCTGCACTAGCAGGGCCTTTGTTGCTGAGCTTTGATAAAAAAGTTACGTTTTATAAAAAGTGGAAATATTTATTTCCGGCCATGATTCTTCCTGCTTTGTTTTTTTTAGCGTGGGATGAATGGTTTACAAGAAATGGGGTTTGGA
>JBEBHT010000230.1:0-6732 GCA_040081135.1 Lacibacter sp.
TTGGCGTTGATAACACCATTAATCTGCTGCAGTTGTTTCAGTAAAGCTGATGACGAAACGATAAACTTCATAACTCAGTTCTGATTTATAGCGTGGAAGGTAATGAATAATTACCTGTTAAAGCTGCAAGATAAGGGTTAAATTATCAACTTATTTTTTCAACCTTTTGTACATTCACCCTCTTAAATAAAAGGAGATGCTGGATAAGTTATTCGGATGGGGAAAGAAAAAAGAAACGCCTGAAGCGGCTGTTCCCCCGGTTATTTTTGGACGCTACAGCGACAACAACAAAACCCTGCAAAAGACTCAAAGCTGGACAGATGCCGACAACCTGTTTAAAGAGAAAAAGCATCATGAAAGCATTGCCACGTTTTTCGACTACATGCGGGATGATGCTGCACAGAATGTAAGCAATGGAAAAAACGGGGCGGAATATGAATTCAGTTTTTACCAGGGAAGCAAGATTGTTCGTGGCAGGTATGATGATAAAAGACTTTCTGCGGAAGTAACACTGGCAAAAATGCCAATGCCTTCTGTGCCTGTCATGCGCCGTTTGCTGGAACAGAATTTCAATTTATACTACAGCCGGTATGCACTGGAAAACGAACGGCTCTGTATGCGTTTTGATACAGATCTCGAAACAGCCAACCCCAACAAACTCTATTATGCGTTTAAAGAATTAGCCACCAGGGGTGATAAACAAGACGATTTGCTGGTACAGGATTTTGCCACATTACAATCACTCGATACTGATCATATTGAAGCAATTCCTGATGCAGAAAAAGAAGTAAAGTTTAAATATTTACTTCAATGGATCAAAGAAACCATTGATGTGGTGGAGCCGTTGGATGCAGAAAAAATGAGCGGAGGAATTGCACACCTCTTACTTAATCTCGCCTACCGGATTGATTATTTACTTGTGCCTGAGGGACGGCTGCTGTACGATCTTGAAGATTTAGTAACCATGTATTTTGTAAAAGACGAAAAACCGGTTCCTGAAAAAAACAAGGCGATGCTGAATGCATTTAAAAAGATGCAAACGAAAACAAAGGAAGATGTATTTCCTTACCTGTTTAGAAGCAAGCATACATTCGCCATCACCATGCCGCAAACACAGAAAACAATTTCAGATACTATTTTCGGCGCCAATCAGAACATGGCCTGGTACAGGGATAACGACTATCCGTATATAGCCCAGCAGGTAAGTGAATATGGTTTTGGTTATTGCCAGTATAATTTCAGCTTGCCAAAACCCATCACTGAAATGTACCTCATCTTAATGAAAGTATGTTATGCAGATTTCTTTAAAGAACTTGGTTTTAAGGATGAACTGTACAACAGTAACACAAAGCAGTTCAACAGGGAACTGATTGAACAAAAAATCAACACCATTATTCAGGAGTGGGCAGAAAAATTTCCACAGATCACTTTTAAGACAGAAAACCTGAAGTATGATTCACTGATGAGCTTCACCTATTCATATACTGCAGAAGTTGAATTTGTAAATACCGAATCTAAATAAGTACCCATGATGATGTGATTTGAGTGATGGCCATGATCTTGTAAAATAAAAGTGCTGACTGATGATAAAACCTGAGTATAAATATTCTGAAATAACAGAAAGAATCATTGGTTGTGCAATGAAGGTGCACAGCAAAATGGGAAATGGGTACAGAGAAGTGATTTATCAACGATGCCTGGCTCTCGAGTTTGAAAAGGAAGGATTGTTATTTCAAAGAGAATTTGAAGCAAATGTTTATTATGGAGAAAATATAGTAGGAAAACGAAGAGTGGATTTTCTGGTGCAGGAAGTAATTTCTGTAGAATTAAAAGCTGTAGCTGAATTGGATAATGAAAATCTGAACCAGGCTTTGAATTATCTCGAAGCCTATAGAAAAGAGGTTGGTTTGCTGATAAATTTCGGAGCAAAAAAACTTCAGTTCAAACGACTGATTAATTCTAAACTGTAATATCTATTAAACCAATTGCTTAATTAAACATCATTAAAATCATTTAATCAATGCCATCAACGGTCGAAATAGTTGACAGTTATAAAGATGCCATCATCCAAATAGCCACACAAACAGGAACAGGCACCGGGTTTTATTTAAAACAGTACAACCTGATTGTAACCAATAATCATGTGGTGGATGGAAATGCAGAAGTAACCATTGCGGGGAAGCAGTTTGAAAAAATTCTCAGCCGTGTATGGTATACTGATCGTAAACACGATCTTGCTTTTTTACAACCCCCGCCAGTTAGTTTACCTGAAATAAATTTAGGAGAATATCAACGGTTGAAAGATGGCGATCCGGTAATTGCAATTGGTCATCCATACGGATTAAATTATACAGCAACGCAGGGAGTAATTTCAAAAGTTGACCGTGTGCGGGAAGGTTTGAAGTATATACAGATTGATGCTGCCATTAATCCCGGTAACAGCGGAGGACCATTGGTTAATATGAGCGGCGAAGTGATTGGTGTAAATACATTTGTTATTCGTGGGGGAGATAATCTTGGCTTTGCTTTACCGGAAAATTATTTACGAACAGCATTGCAGGTTTATCTGCCGCATATTGGCAAACCATCAACACGTTGCCATGCCTGCGAGTTTTTAGTGTTACCCGAAAATCTTGACAGCGGAAAATATTGTCCTGCCTGCGGCAGTGAAGTAAAACTTCCTGAATTACCGAAAGAAGAATACGAACCCGTTGGTGTTGGTAAAACCATTGAGAATATTTTAAAAGAACTGGGAAAGGATATCAAACTTGCAAGAGAAGGAGCCAACATCTGGAGTGTAAAAGAAGGCAGCGCAAAAATTATCATCCGTTACAATCCTGAAAATTATTTTATTGCCGGGGATGCCTATTTGTGCTTATTGCCAACCGATGCATTAAAAATAAAACCACTGTACCAGTATATGTTGCAGGAAAATTATAAAGGAGAAGGTTTGGTTTTAAGCTGTGTAAATCAAAATATAGTGCTGAGCCGCATTCTGTATGATCTGGATCTGTTGCAGGAAAATGGTGTACGGGTTTTCAAAAACCTGTTTCAGAAAGCAGACAGCTATGATGATGTATTAAAGAAAGAATATGGTTGTTTGGAAAGAATAGAAGAGTAGTTATTTAACCGCTAAGACGGGAAGCAGGGTATGCCATACTTATCTGCAGTTTGATGAATTTCAAAATCCAGTAAAAAGTATGGCATACCTGTTAACACATCTAAAAAAACGAATCCTCATTTAAACCACTTCTGAGAAACAAAGCCATTTCTTCAGGAACAGTTACTTTTGCGCTTTCTATAAACAGGTATTTCATGAAATTATCTCATCTCTCCGAAACATTAGTGGGTTCTGAAATTGTAAAGCTGGGCAACCAGATTAAAGAACGTATCCGTTTAGGCGAACGCATTTACAATTTTACCATTGGTGATTTCGACAGCAGCTTGTTTCCCATTCCAAAAGAACTGGAGAACGAGATTGTTGATGCTTATAAACATCATTTCACTACTTATCCCGCAGCAGAAGGGATTCTTGATCTGAGACAAAGTGTTTCTGATTTTTTAAAAGAGCGTGAAGGACTGGAATACGGAGTGAATGAAATTCAGATTGCATCAGGTGGCCGGCCGCTTATCTATTCTATCTTCCGTGCAATTGTTGACCGGGGCGATAAAGTAATTTATGCGGCTCCTTCCTGGAACAATAATCATTACACTCATTTTACAGAAGCACAGCATGTAATGATTGAAGCGTTGCCTGAAAATAATTTCATGCCGACGGCAGAAGAAATTAAGCCGCACCTGAAAGGAGCAACGCTGCTTTGTTTATGTACGCCGCAAAATCCTACCGGTACCATGTTTCCAAAAGCAGAACTGGAAAAGATCTGCGATTTAATTTTGGAAGAAAATAAAACCAGAAATGTCAATGAGAAAAAACTGTTTCTCATGTTCGACCAGATGTACTGGACATTAACCTTCGGTAATAATGAACATTATAACCCGGTTAGTCTTCGACCGGAAATGAGAGAGATCACTGTGTTTGTTGATGGTATCAGCAAAGTGTTTGCAGCAACAGGAGTTCGTGTGGGCTGGTCATTTGGCCCTGAGCTGATCATTTCAAAAATCAAAGCAATTCTTTCGCATGTAGGTGCATGGGCACCAATGGCCGAGCAGAAAGCAACAGCAAAATATTTACTGCAAAAAGAAAACATTGATCGCTACCTGGTAAACTTTAAAGAGGAGATTCATTACAGGCTGGTAGAAATTGCAAAAGGATTTACGAAATTAAAAGCTGAAGGTTTTAAGGTTGATGTAATTGATCCGCAGGGTGCTATTTATCTTACCATTAAAGTTGACCTTGCCGGGAAGAAAAAAGCAGATGGTAAAATACTTGAAACACAGCCTGACGTTACACAATATTTGCTTGAGGAAGCAAAGCTTGCTATTGTTCCCTTCACTGCATTTGGTGCTTCAAAAACTTCTCCCTGGTACCGCTTAAGCGTTGGTACCTGTAAAAAAGAAGAGATCCCTGAATTTTTAGGAAAGCTGAAAGAAGCGATGGAGAAACTGAATTAATAGAAACACACCTGCCCGACTTTCTTCATTCAGGCGGGGATGAGGCAGATTTAGCTGATATCCGCAGATTATTTCTGCTAATTGAAAAACAGAGTATTGTGTCTACACAATCAGTCTTCATCTGTTTACATCCGTGTCATCAGTGGTTCTATCTTTTAATCCTGAACACTTTATTCTTATCAGCAATCAGTAACTGCCCTTCATACACAACTTCAACAGCAGTTCTGCTGCAGCATTCATTACTGCAGAATGTTTTCACAACAATATATTGCAGCGGCTCATTTTTAATCTGAATCGCCATGGTGTCGCTGGCCGTTAAAGTCCGCATGAGGTTGGAAGAACTGTCAGCAAAGGTTGTAATCTGTCTGTACGGTGAATTTGATTTCACAAACAATTTCACATCAGCCGGTGTAAGAGTTGGATTGGCTCCAAATATCAAATCCTGGCCTGTTGTTTTATCAACAATGGAAAAGTTGAGGTTGCTCCAGAAAGCAATACAAAAGACGTTGGCACACATCGGTGTTGGTCCGCAATCATACCTGTTTTCTTCCTGTTTTTCGCAGGAAGCGAACAGCAGACAAAAAGCCAATAGGGGAAATAAAATCCTGTTCATACCTTCATGACCCATAAAAAACAAAAACCGCTGCATGCATATTGAAGCTATCCGTGAATATTGTTTATCGAAACCTGAAGCTGAAGAAACCCTTCCCTTTGGACCGGATGTTTTAGTGTTTAAAATCAACAACAAAGTTTTTCTGTTATTGCCACTTGATGGGGAAGACCTTCGCATCAATGTGAAATGCGATCCCGATCTGGCACTGGAATTAAGAGAAGAACATGCCTCTGTGCTCCCCGGGTATCACATGAATAAAAAACACTGGAACACAATCATTGTTGATGGCTCGGTTTCTTTTAAACTCATCAAAGAATGGATCGATCATTCGTATGAGTTGGTGAAGGGAAAGAAGAAAAAATAACTAAACCTTCGGAAGCGTATATCCATTATGATAGCTACTCAGTAAATATTTCTGATTGATAGCTTCATCTGTAAATGAACCCTTTGCTTTATCCCACAGTAATTTTTTACCGCTTCTGAAAGAAATATTTCCCATTTGTGCCACAGTAGCAACATGTGCCCCTGCTTGAATAGAACAATTTAAATCATCAGCTTTCCGGGATCTTACCGCACTTATAAAATTTACCCAATGTTTGTCAAGCCCGTTATCTGCTGACTTCTGTAAGGGCATGATTACTTTATTTTTACTTTGTCTTTCTTCAATCACTTCCCAGCCGCCACGGTTCAAAATGAGCGTACCATTGTTGCCGATAAAAGCAATGCCATGATTTCTTCCATAAGAACCATTATCAATACCCATTGCAGAATCCCATACCATATTAAAGTTTTCAAATTCATACAGGGTGGTTAATGTATCCGGGGTTTCTTCATATAAATCGGGATAAGCAAATTTTCCGCCAAGCCCTGCAATACTGATGGGTAAGTCAGCTTTCATACCAATGAGTGCATAGTCTAACAAATGCACACCCCAGTCTGTCATTAACCCGCCGGCATAATCCCAAAACCATCTGAAATTAAAATGAAACCTGCTGCTGTTAAACGGCCTTGTTATAGCAGGGCCAAGCCATTGTTTATAATCCACACCCTCGGGAGGCGCAGAATCAGGAACCACCGGACCCGGTTTCATCCAGCCCTGGTAACACCACACTTTTGCTGTGCGGATATTTCCTAACTGTCCGCTATGTACAAAGTCAACTGCATCTTTAAAATGCTGCTGACTGCGTTGCCATTGCCCCGCCTGTACAATTTTATTGTAACGTTGTTGTGCAGCCACCATCCTGTTACATTCAACAATAGAATTACCAACCGGTTTTTCAACATATACATCTTTACCTGCTTCACATGCATGGATCATGATTAGTGCATGCCAGTGATCGGGAGTACCGATGATCACTGCATCAACATCTTTTTGATCAAGCAGCTTGCGGTAATCGCCATAAATTTTTATGCTGGAAATATTTACATTGTTCTTACTCAGCTCTCCCAATCGTTTATCTATAACTGTTTTGTCAACATCACATACTGCAACAAGATTTACACCGGGAATTTTTAGTGCAGCCATTACATTAGACCATCCCATTCCT
>JBEBHT010000231.1:0-6729 GCA_040081135.1 Lacibacter sp.
TTGGTTGGCGGGGACGCTAACAACAGCAAGGGTTGGCAAGGGTTGGCAAGGGTTGGCAACCCTGTAACCTCAACCATTTTACTGTACACTGAATGTTTGTGATATCGTATGCAGCTGTCCGGGCTCTAATGTAACTGCATCGGTATAAGCATTCGCAGCTTCCACACAAATAAATGTGTTGTAACCATCGTCGGGCATATCGCCAATATTTTTAGCCGTTTCTTCATAAGGGTTCCACACAACAGTAACCTTGCTTCCGGTTTTAGATACGTTGATTTTCCGTTGATAACCTGCGTCAGTAATAACACAATCAGTTTCATGATTGATATACCGCCTGTTTTCTTCTTTGCTGATGGTTAATAACTCTTCCTGCAGAACAGTTGTTTCAGATGCAAATCCATTGTACCAGGAAGTACCGGCTAATCCTCCTATTTGAAGATGGCTGAGATCACTGATATTAAAATAGGTATGAAGAGCATCGGTGTAAGTAAAGATTTTGTCTCCCGTGTTTTTAATTTGAAGACTGATTGTAAAAGCAGCACCTGCAACAACTGTAAGTTCTGCTTCAAATAAAAATGGCCACAGCTTCATGGTTTCTTCATTCTCTTTCAACGTAAGAACCAATTCTGTACTTCCATTCTGTAATTGCTGTGTTGATTTTACTTCCCATACTGATAATCGTGCAAAACCATGCTGAGGTTTTTTATTGTCACTTGCATGTGGACCAAACCATGGGAAACAAACGGGAATACCGCCACGGATCGCTTTTCCATATTCAAAAGCACTTGTATCACTCATCCATAACAGATCAGGCTGACCTGCCGGTTTAAAGCTTAACACATGCGCCCCGTATAAAGAGAGGATACATTCAGCATGTTCATTGTTGATTCTTACACAGGGAAGAGAGCCGGTTCCTTCAAAAAAATCCAGGTGATCACTTATGCCAAACTGTTGATTCAATGCTGAAATTGTCATATTATTCATTTTTGTAAAAGTAAGGGTTATCGTTTTTTCAACCCCGCTGCCACGATTCCATCCTTCAGGAGCTTTTAAGATTGGTTTGTGAGTAACGAACCAAGTAAAGGAGAACATACCGGCCCTTAATACTGCCAGATCAGTAATCGGCCAGGGGCTTTGTAACCATTTTACTTTTCCCGGTACATACAACTACTTGTTTCCACTTATTTTTTTTATACGGTACAGTGAAATCAAACCGAATACACGAGATTTACGTTCGCTAAAACGTACCATGCCCTTTACCACAATCAAAGAAAGCAATTTCACCCGTATATCATTGTTCTGTTTAGTTACGGCACTGCTGCTTTCGCTGGCGGTAATTTTTTTATGGGTGGCCGAGTTACCCGGTCTCATGAAATACGGCATGCACCAGTCAATAACAAAATTCAATACAGCTCTCTGTGCCTTATTCACGGGTATCTCTTACCTGCTGATCACTCTCGGTAAACAGAAAAGAACGGCTGTAATCCTGGCTTCCATTGTATCTCTCATCAGTCTCATTACACTGGCCGAGCATGCGTTTCACTTTAATGCAGGTATTGATGAATTGTTTTTTAAAGATCCGGTTACGGCCATTGCCAACAACCCGGGCCGCATGACAATCGGCACCTCACTGGAATTTTTTATACTGCCCCTTGTGTTGCTGAGCATTGCCTATAAAAAAGAAAAATTTATTATTGATATCCTGCTCATTCCTCTCTGGAGCGTTTCCTTCCTCATCGTTATGGGTTACTTCTTTCAGTTGGGGAAATCAGTTTCATTTACCGGCTATTCCAAACTATCACTTATTGCCGTGCTCATCATCTTCCTGCTTACCAGTGCTGTTTTTTTCGGTAAATCAGAAAATGGATTCCTGGCACCCTTTACAAAAAATACAAGTGCTGCAAAAATAAATGGACGGGCATTGATCATTAGTATCCTTCTTAGTATGGTATTTGGATGGTTGCGTTTGCAGGGAGAGGAATACGGATTGTATGTACACAACTTCGGCATTGTTCTCATGGGGTTTTTTATTATACTCATGCTCATTTATATTACCCGTTCCAATACACTGCGTTTAAACAGGGCCGAAGAACAGATTAAACGGGAGAAAGAACTGTCGGATAATGTATTGGGCAGTATTCCCGGTATCTTTTATCTCTTCGATGCAAACGGAACATTCTTAAAACAGAATAAACTTTTTGCCAAAATAGCCGGGTATGAAGGGGAAGAAATTGAACGAATGCACCCTCTCGACTTTTTTGAAGAAAACAAAAAACAACAGATACAGCAACACATTGCTACTGTTTTTGAAAAAGGAACTGTTACAATAGAGGAGTTATTTGTTACCAAGAGCGGTCGCAAAATACCCATGTTATTTACAGCTGTAAGGATGATGTACGACGGGCAACCCTGTGTTGTTGGTACCGGCTTGGATATTTCTGAACGCAAGAAAGCAGAAGAAGAAGTACAGCTGGTCAATGAGCAGTTAAGGGAACTCACCAAGTATATGGAAAACCTGCGTGAACAGGAACGGCTGAATATAGCCCGTGAAATTCATGATGAACTGGGACAACAGCTAACCGTATTGAAAGTGAATTTAAGCTGGCTGCAGAACAATGCAGAAGCTGATAAAGCAGAGAAAAATGAACGCCTTACTAAAATGGTGGAGTTGTCTGAAAATACAATTAATACCATCCGCAAAATTTCTACTGATCTTCGCCCACCGGTTATCAATGATCTTGGTTTGGCAGAAGCATTAAAACTTTCTGCAAAAGAATTTGAAAGTCAAACTGGCATTAAAGTAAATTTTTATACTGAACTTGAAATGCTGCAGCTTTCGTCTGCAACAGCTACTGCACTCTACCGTATTTACCAGGAATGCCTAACCAATATCGTTCGCTATGCAGAAGCAACCGTTGTTGAATCCTCACTTGATCTCCACGATGGAACACTGCTCTTATCAGTAAGTGATAACGGAAAGGGTTTTCCGATAGAAGAACTTACCCAACGGAAAACACTGGGTGTAATTGGTATGCGTGAACGGGCATTTATGATTGGCGGCATTTTCAGCATTCACAGTGAACCCGGCGAAGGCACACATGTACAGGTGAAAGTTGATTTAAACGAAGACTTAGAAAACGATCTGTAAGGCATACTGAACTGCCTGAAGCAAACAGACGCTGTGCTATAAACCTCACTCCTGTTCTTGCTGTTGAATCTTTGTTGGTCAGCTTCCGCCAAAAGCAGATATTTATTCTTTAATTATTTTGCCATGGCCAAACCAAGCTGCCCTTCACTTTTAATAACTGCTTTCTTATTCCTTTTTGTTTCCCTGCACAGTTTTGCTCAAACAGAGAAAGCTGAAGCTAGCATTCAGGAAATTATGCAGCAACAGAATGTAGTTGGCATTTCGGTAGCCGTTGTAAAAAAAGGGAAGATCATTTATACACATTCCTTCGGAATGAAAGATGTACAAACGAATACTCCTTTAACGGATGATTGTCTCTTTCGTATTGCTTCCATTTCAAAATCTTTTTCAGCCACTTCCATTATGCAATTGGTGGAAGCAAAAAAAATATCATTGGATGATGATGTAAGTAAACTGGTTGGCTTTTCTGTACGGAACCCGAGGTTTCCTAAAACAGTGATCACACTCCGTATGATTTTGTCGCACCGTTCAAGTATTAACGACAGCCAGGGTTATTTTACACTCGATGCCATCAACCCGGCAAAGAATCCCAACTGGATAAATTGTTACAGTGATTACGAACCCGGAACAGGCTACCGTTACTGCAATCTCAATTACAATATGGTGGGTACAATCATAGAAAAAATTTCAGGTGAACGTTTTGATCAGTATGTGAAACATCATATTCTCGATCCGCTTGGTTTGTATGGCGGTTATTGTGTAGACTCCCTTGATAAAACCCGCTTTGCAACTATTTATGAATACAATGATTCTACAAAGAAATTCGATCCTGCACCCGCTGCTTATAATCCACGCAGTGAAGAGATTGCCAATTATGTAATGGGATACAGCACTCCTCTCTTTTCGCCAACAGGTGGTATGAAGATTACTGCCACCGACCTGGCAAAGTACATGATCATGCACATGAAGCAGGGCCGTTCACAAGGAACTAAAATTATTTCGAAGAAGAGTGCACATGAAATGCAAACAAAATTATCTGATAAAGAAGGATATGGTATGGCCATTATGACATCAGATAATCTCATCAAAGGAAAAACAATGAAGGGCCACACGGGTTCAGCTTACGGTCTTTACAGTGCCATGTTTTTTGATCCAAAGAAAAAATTTGGGATCGTTGTTATAACAAATGGATGCATGCCGGGCTATACAGATGGGTTTCAAACAACGATCAGGAAAACAGTGACCTGTTTGTATGATGCGTTTATTGCCGGAGATTGAGATGGATATACCGGTACTTGGTAAAGAGTAACAGGGAAGATTTTTTACATTTATAAAAAACAGGTGATGATGAAAAACATATTCCTCTTTGTTTGTCTTTGTTTTTACTCAGCTGTATTTGCCCAGGCTGATAATAAAACAACATTTGCAGGTTATATAAAAGTGATGCCGGCGGACAGTTTGCTCAAAATAAAAGAACCGGTTAAAAACCAGCTGAATAAATTAATCAGTATTAAAAAACAACAGCGTTTGATTTTTGCTGATGCAGACAAAAATGCAAACATCATCAGTGGTCGCTGGCTTGCTGCCAAACAAAAGCAGGATCTGTACAGGGTGAATTTATCTTCACTGGTTAGTAAGTATATTGGTGAAACTGAAAAAAACCTGGAACAGGTGTTTAGCAAAGCAGAAGAAAAAAACTGGGTTTTATTTTTTGATGAAGCAGATGCGCTGTTTGGTAAACGTACAGACACAAATACGGCAACAGAAAAAGAGAGCAACAGCAATCAGGCTTATTTTCTGAAACGGCTGAAAGAATTCAAAGGAACTGTTCTCATAGTCTGTACGGGAGAAGATTGTTTATCAAAAATCGCTAAGCAGAACTTTACCTTGATAAGATAATAAAGTTGACGGCAATTTTTTAACTCTACTATTACAACATTTCACTTAAGTTAGCAGTGTCATTCAATCAACCATTAACCTGTATGAACTTTCTTGGCAATCTTATCTGGCTCATCTTTGGCGGCTTCTTCGCTGCATTGGGTTATTTCTTAGGAGGAATTGTTCTCTGCATCACCATTGTTGGTATTCCATTCGGGTTGCAGTGTTTTAAACTGGCTGGACTTGTGCTTTGGCCATTTGGCAAACAGGTAGTAAGCAATACAAGTCAAACCGGGTGCCTGTCTGTAGTGGCCAATATCATCTGGATCATAGTTGGAGGAATTAGCGTTACAGTTACCCATCTTGTAATGGGCGCTCTTTTGTATATTACCATTATTGGAATTCCCTGGGGCCGACAACATTTTAAGTTGCTTGAAATTTCATTGATGCCATTTGGAAAAAAGATTGTGCAGGAATAGTAAAATAAGAAATGAAGAATTAAAAATGATAAATAAGAAAGTAGCTGCGGAAAATAACCACAGCTTTCTATAACGTTTATAAATCTTTTATATGAAATCAATAACAATCAGCTTGCTGCTATTTTCCGTTTTATGCACCAATTTTTCCAATGCGCAAAAAACATATGTGAATACTCCACCAGAAGTTTCGCCCATGCCGATGAAACCTGAGATGACGGAGATCTGGAATCCTGAAGTAAAACTGATTACTCCCGGTAAAAAAGCTGGTGACGCTCCTTCTGATGCCATCATTTTATTTGATGGTAAAAATCTTGATCAATGGGTTAGTCAGAAAGACAAAACAAAACCTGCTCCCTGGAAAATAATCAATAACGATTACCTGGAAGTAGTTCCCCGCTCTGGCGGGATTCAAACGAAGATGGTATTCGGCGATTGCCAGCTGCATATTGAATGGAGTGCTCCTGATGTTGTTGAAGACGGTGGACAGGCAAGAGGAAACAGTGGTTTGTTTTTCCAGAACCGATATGAACTACAGATACTGGATTCATATGACAACAGAACTTACAGCAACGGACAGGCAGGAAGTATTTATAAAGATCATCCTCCATTAGTAAATGCAATGCGTGGCCCATTAGAATGGAATGTGTATGATGTAATTTATACTGCACCAAAGTTTAAAGCCGATGGGCAACTGGATGTTCCTGCAAGAATTACGGTTTTACATAATGGTGTAGTAGTGCAGAACAATGCAACCATTCATGGTCTTACATATTATATCGGCTTACATAACTATCCTTCTCCACATGCAGAAGATGTAATTTCTTTACAGGATCATGATTCCAAAGTACAATTCAGAAATATCTGGGTCAGGAAATTGTAGAGTAAAAATTGTAAACGACTTTGCCGGGATGAGATTTCGAACTGATATAATCAATAACTAACCCAAGCAGGGTTCATAACCGGCTGCAGTTTTACCCTCTCAGCAATACGTCTGTAACGTTCGGCCAGGTTACATAAATAATCCTGTGCTTTCGCTGCATAATCTTTCAGCCCTGTTAGCTGCGCCACCTTCCATTGCTCTGTAAGATGATGAATGATATTGGCATAATCATACGTTGTATAAATGCCCATGGTTTCTGTGATGAGTGAAAATCGTGTAAATAAACTGTTGTCCTTTTCATGATCCATTAACAGGGCTGGCATGGTAATTTTTTTCTTCATCAT
>JBEBHT010000011.1:0-27898 GCA_040081135.1 Lacibacter sp.
GGAGGGTTTACTTCTTTTTATACCAGCTATGATCCTTCTTATCACAATCCTCCCGGCGATTTAAATACAATGATCGTTGGAATTAATCAGCCTACACGTATACGCATGGTAACGGTTATGCCGGGTGATGTTGTGCTAGGTAAACTGGGTATTGTAATATTTATTCCTCCACACCTTGTAGAAAAAGTAGTTACAACATCAGAGATAGTTCGGTTAAGAGATTTGTTTGGACATCAACGTCTGCGTGAAGGAAAGTACACAGCCGGGCAAATTGATGCAAGATGGTCGGATGAAATTGAAAAAGACTTTTCCAAATGGCTCAACGATCATATAAATGAATTGCCCGTGCCGAAGGAACTCATTCAGGAGTTTTTAAAGGACAGAACCTGGTAGCAGCAATACGCACAAATTATTATTCATGATATAAATCAAATGAAATGAAAAATAATAACTCAAGAAGATCATTTTTAACGAAGGCAGCTTTGGCTTCTGCCATGGTGCCATTTGCATCACTCAGTGCTTTTGGTAAAGGGTATGAAGATGCCATTGAAAAAACATCCAAACCATCCGCACCATCCGATCTGAAAATTACAGATGTTAAATGCGGATATATTCGTGGAAGTTTGTTTGTGAAAATTTACACCAACCAAACTATCTGGGGCTGCGGGGAGGGTGTAGATGCTGTTCCCGGAACCTATCACTTAGTAAAAAATTTTGGCGCAAGGTTAAAAGGGAAAAGTCCGTTGAATGTGCATCGCCTGTTTGAAGATATTCGTAGAGGTGGTTTTTTCCAGGGGGCACAGGCAGGTATGTATGTGGCTGTTTTATCTGCAATTGAAACTGCTTTGTGGGATCTTACAGGAAAAGCATTGGGTATTCCGGTATATCAATTACTCGGTGGTAAATTCCGTGATAAAATAAGAGTGTATTGCGATACGGCTTTATACCAGCGTAATCTGCCAACGGCAAAAGATTTTGCTGAAGCTGCACTGAATTCAAAGAAGATGGGATTTAATGCAATTAAGTTTGATCTCGATCAGGCGAATGATCCAAATAAGTATGATGCTTATAACTGGACGGCAAGTCCCATGGAACTGCAACGTATGTATGATCAGATAGCTGCAGCGAGAGAAGCGGTAGGTCCAAACATTGATATATGTGTGGATATGCACGGCCGTTATGATGCAGTAACAGCACAGGCAATAGCAAAAAGATTGGAACCTTTGAATTTAATGTGGCTGGAAGAACCTATCCCGGCAGAGAATGTGGAAGCATATAAATTAATTACAGAAAGCACCAGTACACCTATTTGTGCAGGAGAGAATCATTACCTCGCTTATGGCTTCCGGAGAATGCTTGAGATAGGTGCTGTTGATATTGTAATGCCCGATCTGCAAAAAGCTGGAGGCCTTGGTGAAGGGCAACGGATTGCCAACCTTGCCAATTTGTATTATACTCCGTTTGCTCCACATATGGTGGCATCGTTTCTTGGCGCAATGGCATCTGCACATGTATGTGCGTCGGTTCCTAATTTTTTAATCCTGGAATGGCAATCTTATTTTCACACAAACCCAATGTTTAAAGAGATTGTTACGTATGAAGGAGAGTGGGTGAAAAATAGTTTTATCACTTTGTCTGAAAAGCCAGGGATAGGTGTAGAAATAAATGAAGAAGGAATGAAAAAATATGCAATTCCGGGTATTCCTTTTTTTGAGTAATAAAATGATGATAGCTTTCGCTGGTTCAACCTAAATAAAAAAAGATCCCTCAAAAATTTTTGAGGGATCTTTTTTATAAACGAACGCCCGGTTATTTCTATTGGTGATAATGATGTTGTCTTTTTTAAGTTAGTATTGAATTGCGATCTTCTTTCCTGTACGCATGGCTTCATAAACTGCAGTAACAATTTTAACATCTCTTCTGCCTAATTCACCCGGAACAATTGAAGGTTGATTATTTTTAATTGATAAAGCCGCTCCATCCATTTGCTTTGCCTGCTGATTAATATTACCAAAGTCCATAATGCCATCAGGTGTTTTTCCTTTTAGTCTTCCATATGTATATGCTGGCGATAATTCAAATGTTCCTTTCGCTGCTTCTGCTGTAAGAAAATTCATCGAGCTTCCATAGCTGGCTTCTCCTTCAGCAATTATTCCACCGGGCATTTCAAACTGCCATTTAAGCGATTGTTCTACCTCATTGAATTTATCAGCAATTGTTTTCGGGCCTTCCTGTGCTGTTACTGCAACAGGCTTCATACCTGTTGTATAACAAATACCCTGCACACAATAAATACCTAAATCCTGCATAGGGCCGCCACCAGCCAGGTCTTTCTTTAACCGCCATTGTGTTGGATCACCAATCATAAAACCAAAACCCGCTGTTATTTTTTTTATATCACCATACACTTTTTTTGTACCTAATCTCACCATTTCAAGATTATACGGATCAAAATGCAAACGGTAACCGATTGATAATTGTTTGCCAGCCTTTTTTGCAGCATTGATCATTTTATCACAATCTTCTGTGGTAACCGCCATTGGCTTTTCGCAAATTACATGTTTGCCCGCTGCAAAACCACGGATGGTATATTCGGCATGCATGCTGTTTGGCAGCACAATATAAATGATGTCAATATCCGGGTTATCTTTTATAGAATCGTAATTATCGTAACTGTAAATATTTTTATCGGGGATATTATATTTTTCTTTCCATACGGGAACTTTAGAAGGAGTACCTGTTACGATTCCTGCAAGATAACAATGCTCAGTTTGCAGAAGGGCAGGAGCCAATTGCCCGCCGGCATACCCACCCAGGCCAACTAAAGCAACACCTAATTTTCCATCTTTCTTCTGTTGCTTAAAATTTTGTTTAGACAAGTATTCATTGAAAGGATTGCCAGCAGAATAAAGAGGAATACTTAAGCTTGCGAGCCCCAGGTTTTGCAAAAACTTTCTTCTTGAATTGTGTTGCATGGTTGTATTGTTTTAGTTCATGAATAAAAGTTATACTGAAGTCGTGTAACAAAGTTCTAAAATCCCGCCATATTATTTTTTATTTGTTTGTGTTGCTTTTATATGCTCTGCAACATCAATCATCGATGCTATCCATATTTCTTTTTCATGCTGCTTTAAATATTGGAGTAGTTGCCGGTGTGCCTGTAACGAAACATTTAAACTGTTGCCACCTCCAACACCATGAAAGAGAATAACGAGCAGTGAATTGGTTTGCACTGCTTTATCTACCCATACTTTCATTTCCTCAAAACTGTTATTGTTTACCATGTAGCAATCTGCATTATACAGATCTACTTCGTTTATTTTATGCATTTCGTTACGAACAGCTCTTGCGGCAACAAAGTCTTTTTTCATCTCATTGATAAATGCTGAATCGCCAATCTTCATATCACCACAGGTAAAAGCAAATGTGCGTTTTGTTTTCCCATCGAGTGCCTGCAGGAAAGTATTCGTCATCCGTATTTCGTTTTCCATACGTTTCACAGTATAATGACTCATGTCATTTTCTGTTGTTACCCATTCACGGCCGGGTGTATTGCCAATACAGGGATGATACAGCGTATGGTTACCAAGTTCATAACCTTTTGCGGCAACCTTGCGCCAGTCGTTCAGTCTTGTTTGCATCGATTGTGAAAAAGCAGTGATATAAAACGTTGCTTTCAAACCTAATGTATCTAACACAGGAACTGCATTATCGAGGTGCTGATCTATTGCATCGTCATAGGTAAGTAGTACAGCGCATTTTTTTCCAAGCCATGTAGTTTGTGCGTTTGAAATAAGAACAAACAGGAAAGCAACAGTTACAGGTAACAACCTTTTTTTGAACATGTATTTCTTTTAAATGATATTATACGATCTGTAATAAAATTAACGGGCAGTTTTTTCATACTTCAAAAACTTAGTTGCCCATGGAATAAAGAATTGAAAATTCGGTGCGTCAGTATGTCCACCATCATGCTGTCGCCATGCTAACTCACCATTCAATAAACCCGTAAGAACAGGAGGCATTTTCTCTTTCATATAATCATTGGATACTCCAAGATCTTTTGCACCCAGTAACTTAAATACAGAACCGGCAGCTATCGTCGACATATAGCTTCCTGTTTGATCAAGCCATTTCGCATCTCCTTTTTCAGGAATACCATAGCTGATGAATGTAAGTCGTGGTGCACATAACGCAATCAGTTCATGTGAGTCAACAGTCATATCACATCCTGTCTTTTTGCCGAAGGAGGATTCTTCCGTTCCGTATTTTAAGTAGTTGCCTGCCATCCAGTGATATTCACCAGAACCGGTAAGGCTTTCAACTGCTTCACCAAAAATGCGGCGATGTAATGCTGCACCACCTTTTCCTGATGAACCAATTAAACCAACAGCAAATCGCTGATCAAATGCCAATGTTACCAGTGCCGCTTTACCATAGCGGGACACACCTTCAATACCAACCTGCTTCGCATTTACTAATGGATCAGTTTCAAGATAATCCAATGCACGGCTTGCTCCCCATGCCCATGCACGAAGTGAACCCCAATCTTCCGGTTTGCGTGGCTGACCAAAGTTTGTTAAACCAATGATTCCTTTTGTAAGACCTGCACCATTATCTGCCTGGATACTGCCCGGGTCAAGTGTGAGATAACCCCAGCCTGCAGCAAGTAATCTTTCCTGCGGAGTTAATTCTTCATCAGGTTTTGGAGGGGCAAAGAAATTTGGGGCAGACAGTCTTGTGATTGGTTGATATGCAGGATATTTTTCAAAAATTTCTTTCATTGCAGGATCAGACTTGATCATCATTGCTATGAAAGCTGCATTTATTTTCTCCAGATCATCAGGCGATGGTTGTGCAGGTGCAGGTAATACCGGGCGACCCAACATGATTAACACCGGCACAGGTCCCTTTACATTTGCAGGCACAACAAGTACCATTTTTATATCAACATTAATAAGCGGATAAGCACTGTTATCTGCATGTCCCACCAACTCTTTTGCAATAACAGGTATACGGTTTACAAATTCCCTGTCTGTAATTTTTACAGTCCATGTTACTTTAGGTACATTTTTTGGAATACGGCCATACACTTCACGTTCAAATTCTTCAGCTATTTCGGGGCGACGTTGATTCCACCACATATCAGCAGTTGTTACTTTTTTACCATTTTTTAATGTAAGTACATGAGGCAATTGTGGACATGGATTTGCCAGAGACTCATCATAGTTTGCATGATTGGGTGCTGATTCGTTTCCGCTTGGGCCGGGCCTTAATTTTTTTATACCCAATTGCTGCATCATATTTGCCTGATCCTGCTGAGCTGTAAATACAACCGGCTTTGGATATTTACTGCTGTCAATCTGCTGAGCAGTTAAACTGCAAACAGGAAAAGCAGCAATCAGTAGCAGAGAATATGTTTTCATACGCAATCGTTTTTGTTTTAAATAAATTAAACAGCGGTTTTCAATAAGTACAATAGCCCCTATATTTAATCGAGAGTATTTTACTGCTCAACAAATGTTGTTACACTGTATGGCTGCAGGTTATAGCTAAAACTATTATTGCCTGATGTGATTTTTATACCTGCTTCTGCATTTGTTTTTTCTGTTGTACTGTAAGGGATAAGTTCTGTAAATACAGCATCTTTTACTGTAAATGTTTGATTAACGACAGCGTTATAATTGTTTATGGCTACAATAATTTTTTTGCCTGCACTGGTTTTGTATGCTGAGATGCGAACCTCAGGCACAGTATTAACTGTGGTGCCAATTCTTACAGAACCCGGTGTAATATATTTTGCAAACTGCGACATCATATATCCCCGTTTGGTAACAAGACCATCTTCACCAATAGGACCATAGAACCTTTTAGCATACCACCATATATATGCACTGAAATTTCCTTTGGTAAGACAGTTATGGATTTCTACAGCAGTTGCAAGACTGGCTGTAAAAGTATAGATAGTATCTAAATGCTCTGTCATCCAGATTTCTTTGTTCAAACTTTTGGCTAATGCATTTTCCACAATGCCGCCTCCATAAATATGAGTACCGAGTATATCAATATTTGCAGCAGCCACATTATCTCCCAAAATTGTATTGATATAGTTTTGATTATTGTTTACCAGTTCTGGCGCCATTAAACGTGTGCTGGTTATTAAATGTCCATGATTTTTTAAAAAATCCCTCATTTGAGTGGCTGACCATACACAGCTTTCATAGTTAGGATCCCAATCAGGTTCATTCTGTACAGATACTGCGTAAACAGGAGCTCCGTTAGCAGACATGTAATTTGCAAAATCGTTCAGGTAATTTGCATACACTGCACCACTATCGGCAATTAATGATCCGCCAATAAGATTATTATTTGTTTTAAATTTTGCAGGAGGGCTCCATGGTGAAGCAAGCACTTTTGCTCCACGTTGAATTGCTCCCTTTGCATTTGCCAATTCCAAAGAACGCCAATAGTCATCAGTTGCTAATCTTATGCGAAGAATGTTTAAACCGAGTTGTCCGTTTCCTTTGCCAAAAAGACGATCTGATTCATCACTTGTTAATGGAGCGTTTAAAGGACGGAAAACGGTGGCACAGCCAAATCCCTGAATAGTTTGGTATGTTTCGTTTGCTGATATGGATATTGCTGCATTAATTACAGGAGTGTTATCCCCTGAATTGTTTGTGTTTTTCTTTTTGCAGGAAGTAAACAGCAGGCCTAGTACAAGTAAAAATGCAATTGATAGTATTTCGAAATTGGTACATTTATTTTTCATCTGACGGTAATTGTTTTTCTATAAAATGGTTCTTCTGATAAATTAATTAGTTATTTCAATTGTCTGTTCTGAATGGCGATGCCGGTAACCCCTCCTTGTTATAGAGGTTAGCATTTACAGGATTGTCGGCCCAGGCATAACGCACATACATTGGCTCTTTCACTTCATCACTCCATACAATAATTTTATCTCCTTCTATTTTTGCTTTGGCCCATACAAATTTTTTATCAGCACCTGCTATAGAAAATTCGCTTAATTCTTCACCGTCGTTGGTAACTAACCCACTGCCGGTGTGCTGAAATGAAATGATGATTTTATTTTCTTTTATTTGTGCAGATTGATAAACTGGTCCTGAATAAACCAATTGTTCATTATAAGCAAGTTGTCTTGCAGCCAAAGCAAGACGTATACCAACTTCTTTTTTATTATCAGGATGAATATCATTCCATTCCCCAAGATCAATTGCGACAGTCATGGCAGTATTCGGAACAGACAGTGTTTTTAATTGTGCATCCCTTAACTGTGCCCATTGACTTTCGGAAGGCAGGTAGTTATAATCCATAAAACCAGGAAGCTGTACATAAAGAAAGGGGAGTGTTCCCTGGTTCCATTTGCTGCGCCAATCATTAATTAAAGCACTTAACAATGAACCATACTCCTGCGGACGACCGGCATTGCTTTCGCCCTGATACCAGCAAAAACCTTTAATGGTATAATTTATTTCAGGTGCTACCATTGCATTGTACAATGCTGCCGGTTGATTTTGTGCATTAATTCCACCGCCGCCAAAACCGCCTCCGGCAAAAGGCCTGTTTACAAGCCCTACTTTGTATTGCCAGTAACCTTTCAAATCAACCGTATCTGTTCCTGAAAAAATACAATAGGGTTTGTCTGTTACAAAACCGCCTTTACCAGCAGAGTTTGTTACACGAATAACAAAAATATTCTTACCTGCTTTTAAGACATCTGCAGCAACAGGATATCTGCGTTGCGGATACTGATAAGTAGTTTTGCCAACTAATTTTCCATTGATATATAATTCATCGGCATCAACAATTCTTCCTAAAAAAACTTTTGCAGCTTTGCCTGCCATTGATGCAGGAATGTCAATCTCTTTTCTAAACCAAACAACACCATTCAAATCTTTAACACCCTGATCTTCCCAATAGCCCGGAAGATTAATGTTGCGCCAGCCTTTCGGTGTATATGCAATATCAAACCATTTCACGGCAGCTGATAATCCGGCATCAACAGGAGGAGCTTGTCTGTTTGTATTTGCAGGAGGCCTCCTGTTAAAACTGTTCAGGTAAGCAGTGTCTTTATTCTTTTCAATAGTATTTCTTAGCGTAGCAAAATCTTTTAAGCCTTCTTCACTCGTCCATGCTTCAATGGGTGTACCACCCACACTTGCATTGATGATGCCGACAGGTACTTTGTATTTTTCGTACAACTGCTTTGCAAAGAAATAGGCAATTGCAGAAAACGGACGCACATCTTCACCTACAGCAGATTTCCAGTAGCCGTCCGGCAGATTCTGTTGAGCTCCTTTTAAGCTTGTAAGTGTTGGTACCCAGAACTGCCGTATCTGCGGATCGTTTGCGGTGGCAATTTCTTTAGCATAGGTTACATCATGAATATTCAGTTGATGAACCATATTCGATTGACCGCTGCAAAACCAAACATCACCAAACAAAATTTCTTTCAGGCTGATTTTATTACTTGCAGTAATATCAATTGTATACGGTCCGCCTGCTTTTGTTGGAGGCAGTTTGATGATCCATTTACCTTCAGCGTTCCCTTTTGTTTTAAACGTTTTTCCATTAAACTTCACAGTTACTTTTTCATTCACTGCCGACCATCCCCAGATATTTACCGGTACTTCTCTTTGCAGGATCATACTATCCCGTACAATTTGAGGAAGCTTTACCTGTCCTTCTGATTGATTTGAAATTATTAACAGGAGGAGGCAGATAAACGTAAATGCAGTTGCTATTTTAGGCTTCATTTTTTATTCAACTTTTTAAATACTATATATTTCAATTTGATTCTTTGTCTTTTATTTTTCAATATGCTTATTTGTCGTTTCTCCATTTACCAATCTGAAAATCCCAAGCTCATTGTTGTTTTTCAATTCTGCAGGTAATAAACTTTGCGGCATATCCTGGTAGCTTACAGGACGTGTAAACCTGTAAATGGCAGCAGTACCAACTGAAGTACTCCTGCTGTCTGTAGTAGAAGGGAAAGGTCCGCCATGCACCATTGCGCTGCAAACCTCCACACCGGTAGGAAATCCGTTTATGACAAGCCGACCAACTTTTTGTTCAAGGATATCAAGCAGGTCTTTATAAACTGACAGATCATTTTCTGTACCATGAACTGTAGCTGTTAAATGTCCAGTAAGATTTTTTGCAATCTCCAGCAGATCTGTTTTTGAATCTGCTTCAATTAAGATACTTGCCGGGCCGAATATTTCTTCGCTCAGTTCAGGATTCGCTATTAAATTACTGCTGTTGGTTTTGAATAACACAGGTTGAGCCATATGATCAGTACCAGCTGTACCGTTGGCTATTTGCTCAATGCCCTTTATTTTCAAATGATGTTCAACACCGGTTTTGTATGCGTTAAAAATATTTTCTGTCAGCATTGAGCCTCCCGATGTTTTTGCAAATGCTGTTTTTACTTTTTCTGTAAAATCAGATGTGTCATTCTCGTAAATCAGCATACCCGGGTTTGTACAAAACTGGCCAATGCCCAAAGTAACCGAACCTGAAAACCCTGCTGCAATTTCATCAGCCCTTTCTTTTAATGCACCCGGCAAAATAAAAACAGGATTGGTACTGCCCATCTCTGCATACACAGGTATAGGTACTGGTCTGTTAACTGCAGCATCAAACAATGCTTTTCCTCCTTTGTACGAACCCGTAAAACCAATGGCTTTAATCTCCGGGTGAATGGCGAGCTGAGTGCCTGTTGTGATGCCATCACCAAACAATAAAGAAAATACTCCATCGGGCATATTCGTTTTTATGGCTGCTGATTGTATTGCTTTACCAATTAATGCTGATGTGGCAGGATGAGCAAGATGTGCTTTTACAATTACAGGACATCCTGCAGCTAATGCAGAAGCGGTATCGCCTCCGGCAACTGAAAATGCCAGTGGAAAATTACTTGCACCAAAAACAAGTACGGGACCAAGGGCTATTTGCATAAACCGTAAGTCTGGTTTTGGCAGCGGAGTCCTGTCGGGTAGGGCGGTTTCAATTCTTGCATCCACCCATGAACCTTCTTTCAGCAGGTTAGCAAACATTTTTAACTGGTTGACCGTACGCATTCTTTCGCCCTGTATTCTCCCTGCCGGCAGGGCAGTTTCAGTGCAGCATACAGTAATTAATTCTTCACCAATATTCAGTATTTCTTCTGCTATCGCTTCAAGGAACACTGCTTTCTCAATGCCTGTTTTTTTTCTGTATAGCTGAAAAGCTGCAGCTGCTTTTTCTGCTGCAAGGTTAACTTCTGAGATGGTTGCCTTATAAAAAATATAACTGAGTTTTTCTCCGGTAGCTGCGTTGACAGATGTAAATTGATCTTTACCACCTGCCATTGTCTCGTAGCCGATTATTTGTTTTCCTTCTGACATTGTTTAGTTATTGTTTTGAATGTTAAAAATAGTATCTGCATTACAGGTAACAGTGATTATACAATACTGTTATTTAGTTTTAGTAAGGATTACTGTACTTCCGTATCGCTCAAGCCTGAGTGAATCTTTCATAAATTCAATGTTCAAAAATTCTGACGTTGAATAAAATTCTGTTTCAGTTGCTGCAAACAACTGGTATTTGTTGAAAGGAGAATAAAATAAAACAAGACTGCCGTTCTCCTTTTTTATTTCAAGCCTGTTTCCATTTGTTGATACATAAATGCCGGGATATTTATCCAGCAGCTTTGTATCAAGACTTAGTTTGGGGCGTTCAAATATGTATTGCAGTCCTCTGCTGTATGTTTCTGATTTTGTACCCGAGTGCCCTGTATTTTCCAAAATTTTTGAGTGAATGCTTACTGATGAATAATTTCTGCTGATCATTTGCACGGCAAATTTTTCATACGCAGGGCGGCTGCCTTCCACATCACCAACCGTCATATATAACCTTACCGGTTTGGATAATTTTTTTTGATAAAAATCTTTTTCAAACCGGTACATTACTTCCCTGTCCCAGCCAATAGCAGGACTGGCAGCAGCATAGCCAGTAAACAGCTCCGGTTGAGTGAACAATGTATATATTGTAAACAATCCTCCAAGAGAACAGCCCATTAATATTCTGTTTGCACTGTCGGCTTTATAATTTTTTTCAATAAAGGGGAACAGCTCATTTTTCATGAAGGAAAGAAATTTATCTGCACCACCGGTTTGTGGAGCTCCTGTAACCCTGGTTGGTGTATAATCCCTTGCTCTTAAACTGTCAGGGTTTGGTTTTATTCCTCCCCATGTTACTCCAATAATAATCAGTTCAGGAATAAAGCCATCATAATATTGCTGACCGTAAATTGATTTTACCAATGAAAAATCCCATTGCGAATCCATCAGGTATACAACAGGATATTTTTTTGTACTGCCTGTGTAACCGCCAGGTAACAGAATATGTAATTCATATTCCTGGCCGGTAACAATGGAAGAAGTTATTTTTCTTACTTCAGAACCGGGAATATCCACTCGTGGATATTGAGCAAAACTATTCACCGCATGAATGATGAATAGTACGAATAATAGTTTTTTCATTGTTTATTCTTTAATGAAATTTTCAATTCCTTGTTGTTGTTTCATATTTCGCCAGCCTATTGATTATTTCATGCATCTTATTGTTCAATAATTATTATTCAAACTGAATGGCAAAATACATACAGGGTTTTGAGCCAACATTTCTTATTCCATGCAGCACATTGCTTCCTAAATAAAAGAAATCACCTGTTTTTCCCTTAGCGAATTTTTCGCCAATCTGCATTTCAGTATCTCCTTCAATCATCAATATTATTTCTTCGGCACGATGCGTATGCGGGTCATGGCTTCTCAGTCCTTCTTTCAACGTAGTTACATGCATTTCAAATCTTTTCTGCATGGCAGTAGGTTGTTCAAAAAAATCTCTTCTGCCGCCACCGTTGTTGTTTGGTTTAAAAGGAATGGCTTCCCAGAATTTTAGAAAAGAGCCCCCGTTTTGCTTTGCCCTTTCTATATTTTTTGGAGATTTGCTTTGATATTTCATTACATAGAAGCTGCAGGGTTGACTGCTGTTGAGTAAAATCTTTTCGCCGGGAATTAAGACTACCACACTTCCTGCATTCAATGCAAAAGATGAATCTCCCAAACCAATTTGCAGTATGCCTGTTTTAACAATAATTAATTGCTCCTGATTTTTTGGAACAGTTTGTTTTATTCTTACCGGTGATGGATTTAGGCTGTTTGCAGTTAACTGCATCCATTTAAAGTCATGAGTTTTTCCTTCGAGTAATACAACGGAAGAAATTTTATTTCCTGTAATTGCATCCGGTTCATTCCAGTTGTATACTCCTGATAAGACAGAATCCTGTTGTGCCGATGTACACAAGGGGAGAAGGCATAAGATGGCAAGTATTTTTTTCATGTGTTCATTTTGATTGACTTTTATGGCCACATAGTATATCCACAAAAATTATCATCGCTGTTGGTGTAAATTAGCTCGATAATTTTTATGGATATTTCATTCGATAATTATTACGTTCACTACAAAAAATCTATATCACTTCATAGCCTTTGCGTTGTTGCCTCGACAATAGCTTGTTTGCTTCGTCATCATTTTTAAATTGCTCCTTTACCGGATCCCAGTACAATTTTCTGTTTAGTTTCATCGCAATATGGTGCAGCAGACATGCTGAGCAGGCACGATGTGCTTCTTCAACAGGTGCAATTGTTTTTTTATTATCACGGATCGCTTCGAGCCAGTTGGCATGATGATCTTTACTTACAGTAAAATGAAATTCATTTTCACCAATTACAGATGTAAGCAGCTTTGGATCACTGGCATCAATTTTTTTTGCCTGTGTTGTACCTGCATTGCCATCAGACGATGTAACCTGGTAATCTCCTCTTGAAACAAAAATCCATCCGGTAGTTCCTTCAAATTTTATCCCGTTTTGAAATTCATTACTTACAATCATCGTAACACCATTTGCATAGGTTGCTCCTGTTTTAAACATGCCATGTACATTCCATAACCCGCCAGTTGCAAACTCAGCTTTATCATTCCAGATTTCTACAGGGCCGCTGCTTTCCATGCCCATGCCCCAGTGTGCTGAATCAATATGATGAGCACCCCAGCCGGTTATCATACCTGCGCCGAACTGTTCACAACGTAACCAACCAGGGCGGCCATAACCAACCTGTGGATGCACCCGGTCTTCTGTATAATACACTTCAGGTGTTGACGCCAGCCATAGATCATAATTCAGATTTTTCGGAACAGGCATTTCATTTGTTTTTCCTCCGGGCGGGTCACCGGGCAAACCAACATAAACCGTTTTCAGTTTTCCAATGCGCCCATTGCGAACAAGCTCTGCTGCGTAACGGAATTGTTCAGTGCTTCGCTGTTGACTTCCTATTTGAAATTTAACGCCACTTTTCTGCACCACATTGCTTATAATTCTTCCTTCTGCAATCGTAAGTGATGCGGGCTTCTGCATATAAATATGTTTCCCTGCACGGGCCGCAGCTGCACCAATCATAGCATGTGTATGATCTGGCGTACTTATCAATACTGCATCAATATCTTTATTCAGCAACAGTTCACGGTAATCTGTATAAACTTTTACACCGTCAAATGGTTTACCATCTCTTTTAGAATAAAAATCATTCACCAATGTTTTTCCTTCTGCAGCTCTGTTTGAATCCAGATCACAAACGGCCATCAACTGAGCGTAGTTCTGATTCCAAACACCAGGCATATCATGAATTCGGGAAATTCGACCTGTACCAATAGCCGCAACATTAATTCGGTTACCCGGTGCATTTTTTCCAAACACACTGAAAGGAACAATTGAAGGCAATACAAGTATTGCAGATGCTTTAACAGAATTGCTCAGAAACTCCCTGCGGGATTGTTTTCTTTTTTTCATCATTCAACTTTTTTTAGTGATTGATAGTATGATAACAACTTCAGTTCTTCACAGCATCAACTGTTGTATAATACTTCTGACTACTTCATTTTTTTTAGATATAACTATCTCAACTCTTTTCAGATTACAGAACCGTTATTGAATTGCTTAACACATTGCCCGATGTTTTATTCTTTACACCCGGTTGCCCGCCACCAACACTGATCATTATTTTCCCTGAAGGCTGAAACATTTTTCCATCTGCTTCACTTGCAAGGGATAATTCTTCAGGCTTAAGTGTAAATGAAACAAGTTTGCTTTCTCCTGCTTTCAATGCAATGCGTTTAAAACCTTTCAATGCACGTACAGGTGTTTTGCCTTTAATGTATTGATGAGATATATATAACTGTACAACTTCTTCACCTGCACGGGTACCGGTATTTTTCACAATGACTGATACGGTGATTTTTTTATTCTTTGCAATTGCTTTTGGAAGTTTCAATGCACTGTAGTTAAACGTAGTATAGCTCAAGCCATAACCAAAAGGATATAATGCTTCACCTTTGAAGTAACGGTAAGTTCTTCCATCCATAGAATAATCACTGAAGCCGGGAAGATCATTGTCGCTTTTGTAAAATGTAACTGGTAAGCGGCCTGCAGGATTATAATCACCAAACAAAATATCAGCAATAGCAGTGCCGGCACTTTGTCCGCCATACCATGCATTAACAATTGCAGGAATGTTTTCATCTTCCCATGGAATGGCTATAGCACTTCCCGTCATCATTACAAACACAATTGGTTTGCCTGTTGATTTCAATGCTTTCATAAATTCTGTTTGTACAGCCGGTAACAGAATATTTGTACGGTCGCCTCCTTTAAACCCGGGAGCATTAACAGGCATTTCTTCGCCTTCCAGCTGAGGAGAAATTCCTCCGGCAAAAATAATCGCATCTGCATCTTTTAAACGGTTGGCTAATGTAGTAAAATCTGTTTTTACATAATTGCCTGCACGCAGTTTTACTGTAGCATCGCCTTCACTCTGGCGGAAAGTCATTTCAATTTTATAGGTAACGCCCTTTTTAGCCGCCAGTTTAAACTGTCTGCTGCCCCAACGGTTACGTTCCCATGCATCTATTACCACACTGTCATTGATTGAAATTCTGTAGCCATCATTTGCTTCACTTTCAAAACTCATTACTTCATCTTTTGTTGCGGTAATGGTAGTGGTATAACGGGCAGAGAAATGTATAGCCGGCACAGTTGGAAACGGAATACTTCCTTCCTGCCAGTAGTGATCAATTTCTTTTTCTATTTGTGTAAGAACAGGGGAACCCTCCAGTTTTTCATTTGTAAAATATTCAGCCTTCACACCGGGTTTGCCATCATAACTGTACAGTGTTGAAATATCTTTATGAACCAGTAAGGTGTCGTTTGTAAAGTTGACGGCCTTTTCATAAACCACTTCCACATCTTTTCCCAGTTTTTCTTTGATGCCTTCAAGTAATGAAACAACAGTGGATGGATTGCCATTGTAATTACCAAGCACTGCAATTTCGTTATCAGCATTTGGACCGAGTACAGCAATCTTCTTTATTTTTTTGCTTAATGGCAGTGTATTGTTTTGATTTTTCAACAGCACAATTGACTGTTGCGCCATCTTCAAAGCATGTGCTTTGTGCTCCGGTGCTTCAAGAGCAGAAGAAGGAGTTTGTGCATATTTTACCATTGACACAGGATCAAACATACCCAACCGAAAACGGATGGTGAATAAACGTTTCAGTGAAATGTCTATCTGCTCTTCTTTGATCAAACCTGTTTTTACTGCATCAACTAATGTTTTGTAAACTGTAACACCACATTCCAGATCTGTACCATGCATTACGGCATCAACCGCAGATACTGTTGCATCTTTATGTGTTTTATGATAACGGAAAAAATCATCAATAGCCCAGCAATCACTTGTAACATAGCCGGTGAAATTCCATTGCCTGCGAAGAATGTCATTCATTAAAAAATCGTTACCGCAGCAGGGTTGTGTGTTTACCGCATTGTATGCGCACATTACACCGGCAACATTTGCATGAACGATCAATTCTTTAAAGGCGGGCAAATAAGTATCCCAAAGATCGTATGTGGTGGGATTAAAATTATCTGAGTGCCTTGATGGTTCAGGTCCGCTGTGTACAGCAAAATGTTTGGCGCAGGCTGCTGCTTTTAAATACTTTGGATCTTCTCCCTGCAAGCCATGAACAAAAGAACGTCCGAGCATGGCTGTTAGAAATGGATCTTCTCCATAAGTTTCCTGTCCACGGCCCCAGCGTGGATCACGGAATATATTAATGTTGGGTGTCCAGTAAGTAAGACCTACATAACGGTCTTTTGTTCTTCCCGATTCAACTGCTTTGTTATAGATAGCCCTTCCTTCCAAAGCAGAATAATCAGCCATGCGGTACAATGAATTCGTATCCCATGTAGCTGCCATACCAATTGCCTGTGGAAAAGAGGTAACCTTGTAAGGGGTTCTTGCAACACCATGTAATGTTTCATTCCACCAGTCATAAGCGAGGATCCCAAGTCTTGGAACAGCTGGTGCCGCATTCAGCATCTGTGCAACTTTTTCCTCCAGTGTTAAGCGGCTTACTACATCATTCACCCTTTGCTCAACGGACAATTTATAATTCCACATAGGGAATGATTTGTAATCCTGAGCATTGCTGCTTAATGCAAGAACTAACAATCCAATTGAAAATAGTTTTTTCATTGTATTTTTTTTCTATTCTGAAAGTTAAAAATTACACAGATCTTTTTTGTGTTTTATTACTGCACAATGATTCTCATGTTGAACGGAGCCCGTCTGAACGGCATGGGCCGGGCGGACGTCGCCAATGAAAATCAATCAGGGTTATTCAGTCCGTCAACAAAGAATCACAGGTAAGGGACAATCGGTTTTATCAAACCATTTTCATCGTATTCAATCTCTGTTACTTTTACCGACCGCAAATGCGTTACGCCTTTACTTAAACTGCTGTCGTGATAAAACAAATACCATTTGTCTTTAAACTGGCAAATGGAGTGATGTGATGTCCATCCTACAACCGGCTCTAAAATACGTCCTGCATACGTAAACGGCCCGTAAGGATTTTCTCCAATAGCATAACAGATATAATGTGTATCACCTGTTGAGTAAGAGAAATAATATTTGCCATTGTATTTATGCAGCCATGATGCTTCAAAAAACCTCTGGTCTTTATCACCGTTTAATAATGGATTGCCATTGTCATCAACAATCAAAACATCTTTTGGGGCTTCATCAAATTCTAACAGATCATTGGTAAGCCTGGCAATTTTTGGACATAAAGCGGGTTCATGGTCTTCAGGTAAGAAAGCAACCGGGCTATCTGCCTGTTCGCTTTTAAATGTGCCGGTTCTCCAGCGTTGCAGCTGACCACCCCAGATACCACCAAAATACATATAGTAACTGCCATCGTCATCTTTAAACACAGCAGGGTCAATTGAAAAACTTTTTTTGATTGCTTCCGGCTGCGGTATAAAAGGACCTGTTGGTGAATTACTTGTTGCTGCACCAATGCGAAAGATACCATCATGGCCTTTCGCAGGAAAGAATAAATAGTAAGTGCCATCTTTCTCTGCAGCATCAGGTGCCCACATTTGTTTACTGGCCCAGGGAACATCCTTTACATGCAACGCAACACCATGATCAATTGTTTCTGCAGCTGGGTTGTCCATTGAGAGAATATGATAATCTTCCATGGCAAAATGACTTCCCAAATCATCAAATGCATCACCGGCATCTACATCATGTGATGGATAGATATAAATCTTTCCGTCAAATACATGTGCTGATGGGTCAGCCGTGTAAATGTGTTTTACCAGCGGTTGCGAAATGGCTTTCCTGTTCAGTTCATCAAAATCGATATGATCAATACTGTCTTCAGGCATAAGTAAGTTTTAAGTTGTATGTTTTAAATATTAAGCACGTCGTAGCTTTAAATCGGCTTCAATCTGTACTTCTTTCTTTTTGTTTATTTCATAAAAGAATAACAGGCCAATCCCTATTAAAAAAGGAATAGCCGGGAAAATACTGACAAGCATTTTTGTTCCGTTTATGGCAGCTTCTGTTTGTACTGCATCACTGTTTGGTACGTAATGGAATAATCCAAGAATTAAAGTTAATAATGCACTGCCAATACTCAATCCACCTTTTAAACCAACCATCATGGCTGAAAAAATTATTGCTGTAGCACGGCGGTTGTTTTTCCATTCAGAGTAGTCGGCAACATCTGCAATCATGGCCCACAACAATGGAATGGTAATTCCATAAAAGAAGCCGTGTAAAATTTGCGAAGCAAACATTAATTCTACTGACTTAGGCGGGAAGAAATAGAAGAACATGATGAACAGAGTTGAAATAAACAACGCTACTCCAAATACATCTCGTTTTCCATATTTATCTGCAAGTTTTTTTGATAGTGTAATTCCAACGATCATAAAAATGATGCCGCCTGCATTAAACAGACCAAAGCCCGCAGAAACAGGATCTTCCCCAAAAAAGTTGATTCCAATGCCAGAAAGAAAATGAAGGATTGGATTGATAAACTCTGTTAGTCTTTCTTTGTCTACATAGTTTTTAAAATAGTATACATATGAACCACCTTTCATGGCAAGTGTAATGAAGACTAAGGTTGTAAGCAGAAGCATAATAACCCATGGTTTGTTTTTAAACAAATCACCCAGGTCTTCTTTTAAGCTTGACTTTTGTTCGGCAGTAGGAACAATTCTTTCTTTTGTAGTAAAAAAAGTAATCAGTAACATCACCGTTCCGATAATTGCCAGCCAGGTCATTACTTTTTCAATACCAATTGCTTTATCTCCACCACCAACTGTTTCAATAATCGGCAACATAAATACCTGCACAAAAAACTGTGCAAACATAACCGCTACAAAACGATAGGCCGACATACTGTTCCGTTCTTTCATATCGCCGGTAATAACACCACTCAATGCAGAATAAGGCAGGTTGTTTGCTGCGTATAACAATAACAGCAGCGTATAAGTAACAACCGCATATATCACTTTTCCTTTATAAGCAAAATCGGGAGTGCTGAAAGCCAGTAATGCAATTACACCAAGCGGAACGGCAGTAAATAATATCCATGGCCTGAATTTACCCCATCTTGAAACCGTACGATCTGCAATGGCTCCAATGATTGGATTAAAACCAAATGCTGCAACAAGACCAACCGTTAACATAACTGCAGATGCATGATTCGGTTCAAGACCATAAATGTCTGTATAAAAATAGGCCAGATATGTCATGAGGGTTTGAAATACCAGATTGGCGGCAAAGTCGCCAAGACTATAACCAATTTTTTCTTTTACGGATAATTTCTGTGATGATTCCATGTTTTGATTTTAATGAGCAAGCGAATGTTTTATTTTTTTAAAGCCATTACTGCAAAGTACGCAGGCTTGGGTTGAAATGCACGATCGAACAGTAAAGGATAATTGGTACGACCGGGAACAGGCCATCCATTGAGCCAGCTTTGTCCGTCGTTAACGCCCCAAAATGTAACACGTGTCACTTTGTCTTTATGTTTTAAAAACAATTTAAACAGGTTTGCATAATCATTTGCCTGTTGCTGTAATAAACTGTCAGGAATACCATTTGCATATGGATTCAGCACAGGATTAGAAGCCTGGCGTTGATTTACATCAGCCCCCTGGAAATTTCTTGGCAGCATTTCGATATCCAGTTCTGTGAACATTACTTTCAATCCCAATGCATGATAGGCAAGAATACTTTCTTCAATTTCTTTAAAAGGTACACGGCCTAAATGCCAGTGACCCTGGATGCCCACACCGTCAATACGTACACCCGCTGCCTGTATTTTTTTAACGAGTGTAATACAGCCTTCACGTTTTTTCGGTTGTTCGTTGTTGTAATCGTTGTAGTAGAGTTCTGTTTTTGGTGATGCTTTTTCTGCAAGACGGAATGCTTCTGTAACAAAACCGTCGCCCATTTTGTCGAGGAAGATTGATTTACGCATGGTACCATCTTCGTTCAAAGCTTCGTTCACAACATCCCATGAAAATATTTTACCACTGTAACGTGATGCAACAGTAGTGATATGATTGGCGAAAAATGTTTTAAATGAGTCAACATCTTTCATCCTCCGTGCAAAAGAGGGGAGTTGACTGTGCCAGATCAATGTATGACCATTTACCTTTATGTTGTTTTTGCTGCCATATGCAACAATTTTATCAGCTAAATCAAAATTATACCTGTCCAATTCCGGGTGAATAATTTCTGCCTTCATAATATTTTCCGGTGTAATGGCATTGAACTGTTGCAGAATTAATGCATCAGCTTTTGGATCTTTCTGTTCAATCTGAGTTGTATTTAAAGCAGTGCCAATAAGGAAATCTTTTTTATAGGCTTCCTTTAAACTGGTATTGGCTGAAGTAGTTTTACCTACGCCTGCACAATATGCGAAGCAGATAAGAATTGCTGCTGCAACTGCAAATTTTGAAATCAATTTTTTCATGTTATTCAATTTAATATTAAGTATAGAATTTAGTTGCTGAATTTTGTTTCAGGAGGCCCCAGGTAACTTGGTTTCACATTTCCGAAATCAACTACAAGTTTCTGCAGTACCACAGCGCTGTTTACCATCCAGTATTTAATGATGTGTTTACCCGGTTTTTCTATTTTATGTTTACTTGTTTTAATGATTATGCTTTCAGACACCCATTTGTTCCAGATGCCGGTGATGCTGTTTTTGTCTTCTTTATTAATACTGATGATTTGAGGTGCTTCATCGTCTACTGATATGGCATATTGCAATCCTTCTGCTGTTGCATGAAAATTTATTGCAGGGGAGAAGTATGCGTTTATGCTAAACTCTCCTTCGCTATAGGTGTAAAATTCATATTCAAGACGTGCAGAATTCCCAGTGGATTGTTGCTCTTTAGCCATTACCGGGAAAGGAGTAATAGCTGATCCTGTTCTTCCATGATCGGGTAACAGCTTCCACGTAATACCATTGGCATTTATCACTTTTGTAAAATGAACAGCCTCTATAGAAACACCTCTTTCTTCATCCTGGTAGAAAATATTCCCTTTTAATCCTGCAGGAATTTTTGATCTCCTTACATCTGGTTGTCCGGAATTTTTTCTTTGTATAACTGAATCAGCAGGAACATATTTAACTGCAGGCATTCGTTGTCTGTTCGGTTGCTGCCAATAAGTGTAACCAATATGTGTCTGATCCATCATGTGGATCCACTTGCCATTATTCAACTGATGATATGCAAGTGTAATCAATGAATCATTGGCATACAACTGTTTCACTTTATCTGCGTAAGCATTGGCTTCTTTCCATTTATTTGTATAAGCCTCTTTGTTCAGTGCCACATTGTAATACATCTCATTCAGGTTGGCACAGGCTTTCACCGGGTGCAATACCAACTGGAAGTAAGCATCTTTGTACTCAGCAGGTAAAAGGCTGTTTATTTCTTCTGCTTTTTTCAGTAGTGTATTGTATTCATTTACTATAGAGCTCCATTCATTGTAATTAAAGCTATAGGTTTTATCATCGAGCAACTCCGGCTTTCTTCTGCCATTAAATTTCGTGTACTTCGAAATAAGTTCTGCAATTTCTTTTGCATATTGTTTTCCAAACTGTGCTGCACTCCATTGCTCCGTATATTTCTGCAAATCATCAGCGTCAATCTTTTCAGGATTCCAGGCATAATCTAAAAAGAAAGCAATGGGGAATTCCATTGGTTTAATGTCACCCACATTCACAATCCAGATGTCTTTTACATTGTATTCATAAGCTAAATGCATCTGTTCCCAAATCTTCGTAATTGGGTTTGTATTGAGCCATTTGTAATTGCGTGGGCCTCCTACATAATCGAAATGATAATAAATGCCATAACCTCCTTTGCGTGGTGCATCTGTTAGTTTTGGAAGTTTGCGGATGTTTCCCCAGTTATCATCGCATAGTAACAACGTTACATCATCAGGCACTCTCATTCCTTTATCATAGTAGTCCTGTACTTCTTTGTACAATGCCCAGAGTTGCGGTGTTTCTGATGCAGGTTTGTTTGTTACTTCTTCAATAATCTGCCGCTGGTCTTTTACAATTCGCTCAAGCAAAGCTGTAGCAGTTTCACGACTCATCGGTTCATCTCCATCGCCACGCATACCAACGCTGGCGATTTTTTCATTGGTTGCCCGCTGCATACCTGCTTTCCAGAATTCTTTCAGCCTTACTTCATTACTGTCGTAATTCCATTTGCCTTTTCCGAAACGGCGCCATTCATCATGTGCCCGCATCAATGGCTCATGATGAGATGTGCCAATGACAATTCCATACTCATCGGCTGTTTTCATATTCAGGCTGTCATCAGCATAAAAAGCATTGCCCCACATGGCGGGCCAGATATAATTTGATTTTAAACGAAGCATCAGCTCAAACACATTTGCATAAAAGAGATGATTGAACCCTCCAAATTTTTCTTTACTCCAGCCAGAGAGGGCAGGTGCTTCATCATTAATGAATATGCCACGGTATTTTACTTTCGGCGCATCAGTGATGAATGTATTTTTTTTAACGTAGATGTCTGCTTTTTTCTTCACCGGAACATCAGCCCACCAGTACCAGGGCGATACGCCCATTTGTTTTGAACATTCAAACACAGCAAATGCAGTTCCTCTTCTGTCGCTGCCGGTAATCACCAATGCCTGTTCAACTCCTTTGAATGGATTAGTGATGGTTTGTATTTGATAGGCTTCCCATTTAGTTTTGATAGAAGCAGTGCTGATTTTTTTAAGCTGTACTAATTGTTGAATAAGTGATGACTGCTCCAGCGATCCAATGATGATGACTGTTTTGCCGATAACTGTTTTATTGTAACTGACAGGTATTTTTTTGCCTGTTATACGTTCAATATCCTGCTGAAAAAGCTGGGCAGATTTACTTACCAAAGTCGCATCATTGCTGTCAACATATATTACTGCATTGGAAAGTGAAAAGGAATTGGCCTCTTTCTTTTCAGATAGAAACTGGGCATTAGTTTTTAATAAGCTAATGCAAATAAGAAAGGCAAGGAGAATCGTTTTCTTCATAATTATCAATTTTTCATCATCAGTCAGATGAATCAGAATCCAATACTGTTTCCACCATCAACCGGCAGTATAACACCGGTAATATATTTTGCCGCATCACTTACCAGGAAAACGGCTGTATTACCAATATCATCAGGTTGTCCCATATGTCCCATAGGAGTTCGTCCAAATACTTTTGCTTTCCGTTCAGGATCACTGTTGAGCGCTTTCTCAGTCATAGCCGAATAAATAAATCCCGGCGCAATTGCATTTACACGTATTCCTTTGGGTGAAAGTTCAACCGCCATTGCTCTTGTCATTCCATCAATGGCTGTTTTGCTTGCTGTATATGCAATCACTTTTGGTATGCCATATTGTGCAGCCATAGAACTGATGTTGATGATATTGCCTGTACCTCTTGGCAGCATATGTTTTACCACTTCACGGCTCAAACAAAAAACTGCTGTAACATTTGTAGTAAGAATATTCTGAAACTCTTCATCCGTTACTTCTGTAAATTCTTTTTTCTGGTTGATGCCTGCATTGTTTACCAGTATATCAATCTGTCCAAATTGTTTTACTACTCCTTCTACAAATGCAGGAATGGAGGGGAGATCAGTTACATCGCAGGGAAAGGCATGGCATAACTTACCCAGCTGTTCTTTTGCTTTGTTCAGTTTTTCTTTATCCCTTCCTGCAATAATGGTTGTAATGCCGTTCTCAATAAATTTTTCGGCCATAGCGAAACCTAAGCCGGATCCACCACCCGTTACAATTGCTACTTTGCCCCCAGCCCCTAAAGGGGAGTTGTTTGAATTCATTAAATGATTTTTATATACTTATTCAATCGTTTCAATTTTAATGTGGAGTTCAATAGTTTCCCGATTCACATATTCCCCTTCAGGCCTGCCCGACATTCAGGCGGGGGTTAGGGGTTTCAATTACCCGGCGCAAAGGGGAAACGTAAACTTTTATAATACTCCAATGTTTGATCCGGCTTTTCATAGTTTACAGATATGGGCATTTTTGAAAATGTCTGGAAATACAGCAGGCATGCATTACGCCACCAAACAGCTTCTTTTTCCTGAACGTTTAATAACATAGTAACCTGCAGGAAACGTTCAACATCTACTTTGTTTTTTTGCTTACTCCACAACTGCTGCATCCATCTTACGCTGTCAACTCCAGTATTGTATTGATAGCATAACTCATCCCACAATGTTCTTCTGCTTTTCATTTGATAAGTCCATGATACATGATGAAACCAGAGTAAATATTTTTCATCACATGTTTTCAAATCATTCCATTTTGCAGCAGCTCCCGTTTTGTATTGATTGATTGCATTGCTGCCTGTTGATGTACGGTTAAAACCAATTCCTGCAGAATCGGCTTTGTGGTAATAAACAGGATTCCAGTCGGCTCTTGATAAATTGTTCACCCATGGGCCGGGTCCATAATGATGACCTGTTGCCATGATATGATGCAGACCAACAGGATTCATATAGCTTACTGTTATTTCCCGTGAAGACATCATCATTTTTTTTGCATCGGCTACAAATGAATTGTTGTTGCTGAAACTCATGCGTATCCATTCGTCTGCTATCTGTTCAGATGTTAGCTGGTGATTCCAGCTCAATCTTCCCAATGCATACCAGTTGGCCTGTGCAAACGGGTGACCTGTCCAGTTGATATCACTCCCAATATTTGCAACACCTGCCATACCGCTTAAAACATGATTATCAATACTGCCATCAACAATTTTTGCAACTGTGCTTCCCTTTCCATTGCTGTACGTATCGCTATCTAAACATTCTTTAAATAAGGGAGCTAAATAAACAAGATGTGTTGACTGTCCTAAATATTCCTGCGTAACCTGGAATTCCATCATCAATGGAGTTTTAGGCATAGCGCCAAACAAAGGATGAAATGGTTCTCTTGGCATAAAATCAATGGCACCATTTTTTACCTGTACCATTACATTGCTTCTGAAAGTACCATCAAGCGGAACAAATTCATTATATGCCTGTTTGTGGCGGTCATCAGGTACTTCATGACTGTACACAAAAGCACGCCACATGATAATTCCTTTATGTGCTGCAACAGCATCGGCCAGCATATTTGCTCCATCAGCATGTGTGCGGTTATAATCCTGTGGGCCGGGTTGTCCTTCACTATTCGCTTTCACGAGGAAACCACCAAAGTCAGGAATCAATGAATAGATTTCATTGATTTTATTTTTCCACCATTGCTGCACTTCTGCATTTAGAGGATCTGCTGTTTCTAATCCGCCAATTTCAATAGGTGCACTGAATCTTGCCGTGAGATAAACTTTAATTCCATACGGACGGAATACTTCAGCCAGTGCTTTTACTTTTTCAAGATAAGGTCGTGTAAGCATTGTTGCATTGGCATTTACATTCGTTAATACTGTTCCGTTAATACCAATAGAAGCATTGGCTCTTGCATAGTCAATATAGCGCTGATCAAGATAACCGGGTAATGTATGCCAGTTCCAGATAGAGAAACCTGCATAGCCTCTTTCAACAGTGCGGTTTAAATTATCCCAGTGATTTAATAAACGAAGTTTGATGCGTGGAGCAGAAATAATATTAAGGTTTGTGATGTGCTGTTGCGTTTGCATAAGACGCAGGAAATGGAATAGACCATACATTACACCCAGATCGGTATTTGCAGTGATATAAGTTCTCCGTGGTTGACTTTTTATAACAAACCCTTCATTGCCAATTCTTGCCAGCTCCTCACGTGATACAGCCTGTTTAAAATGTTCAGAAGAAGAAGCAACACCTATCATAAATACGGTGCTTGTTTGAGAAGGCAACAAGGAAGTAATGTTGTTATCTAGTAAACCAGCAATTCCTTTTCGGAATTCCTCCCTTACAATATCCATTGTTTGCGATTTACCCAAAATAACTGGAGAAACAATCTGGGATCTGTACTGTTTAAGCAGAGAAGGAGTTTCAACTTTTTCATACCTCAACCAGAGGCGATAGCCATCTTCAGCATGAAGCTGTACCGGTAATGCTGATACAAAGAAATACAGGATGGCAAGTAGTCTGAACATTTAATACCTTTTATAAAGTGCTTACTTTTTTTTGGTGCTAATCATGGATAATTAAGTCTTACTCAACAATAACGGCATTAATCTGCGGAAGACAGTGTTATTTTTAATCACCCCATTCAGGTCTTTTGCAGCAATCTTACAAAACGTATCATTAAAAAACTTACACTAACAATCTATTATACAGCTAACTCATTTTATATGCTTTATCAGCTAACATATGTTCGTGTAGTTATCATTTTGGCCACAAATATTGCGGAAGAGAAAAACTCTGTTCTGTTTGAAAACTCAAATTTGTTAGTTATTTACTTCTGCAACCTGATATAAAACCTAATTATTTGACCAAGGTAGAATATTTTTTAAAAAAACAATGCAATCGGTTACAATTTAAAAAAAATTGTTACTTTAGCTCATAATTTCGATTTGCCGTTGTATTGCTGTGAACTTTTTTTTATCAGTATTATAGAAGTAAAAGTATAGTGGCACATTAAGATGTTGCCATCTCAAAAGAAAAAATCTAACAGCGCCTGTTAAAGTAGTATTATACGATTTAAAATAAAAGGGAAGCAGTTTTTTTGTTTGTTTAATGCAACCAGTTGCATTAAAATGTTTGTTAATAGGATTGAACTGTAAAACGAATTGATGCTATTATGAGAAAGGGGTTTGCCAAACTTATATTATTACTTTTTAATGAACGAAAAGAGAATAAAGGAAAACAGTCTTCTTTAATTTTATTCGCTTGCGCTAAACGTTCGCAATTCCCTGATCATTTTTCAACTCTGGAATCACATAGTCCAGAGACATATTCCAGGCCTCTGCCTACTGTGCTTAACTATCCTGTATATGTACAGCCTCTTTACAATGCAATGAATATCCCCAATCGAACTGAGTTTAACGGCAATAACAAATATAAAGACACTACATGCTGCTTTTCATACCCTGAATCAGAAACAAGTACGTCAAATCGAACAACGAAATTATATCAGAAAATGAATGGCAGGTAATGAAGGTCAGCCTGTATGATTCTCCTGCAAAAATCGATTAGTGAATCATATCCTATTTAAAGGATTTTAATATAATAATCATGTCAGTTTGTTTAGGGTCATAATCAAAAAACGGGAGAATGTTCTCATTCTCCCTCTCTTTAAACATTCTAACACGTAATTTTGCAAACTATGTTATTACTTGGAATTGATATTGGAACCTCATCTGTAAAAGTATCTGTCGTTGATGCAGATTCGCAGCAGTGCATTGTATCCACATCGTACCCTGAAACGGAATCAGAAATAATTTCAAAGCAGGCAGGCTGGGCTGAACAATCTCCCTCAATGTGGTGGGAACATACACAGCAGGCTATATTGAAAGCGAACGCTACAAAGAAATATAATTCAGCAGAAATTGGCGCAATCGGTATTTCTTACCAGATGCACGGACTGGTAACTCTTGATATAAAAGGAAATGTTTTAAGAGACAGCATCATTTGGTGCGACAGCCGTGCTGTTGAAATTGGTAACAAAGCATTTGATGAAATAGGCCCTTCAACCTGTTTACAGCATTTATTAAATTCTCCTGGAAATTTCACTGCAAGCAAGCTTGCATGGGTAAAAGAAAACGAACCGGAATTGTATGAAAAAATCGACAAGATCATGCTTCCGGGTGACTATATAGCGCTACAGTTTACAGGCACGGTAACAACAAGCATCTCTTCTTTATCAGAAGGGGTGTTCTGGGATTTTGTGAAGAATGAATTGTCAGAGGATGTATTTAATTACTTCGGATTCAGCAAATCCAT
>JBEBHT010000232.1:0-6690 GCA_040081135.1 Lacibacter sp.
AAAAATCCTGTTCAAAACGCTGAACAGAGAGATTGACGTTGATCTTCGATACATCAGGTGCGTTGCTCTGATCATTGCAGGCAAAGAGAAATACAAGGGCTGATAGGACGAAAAGATTTTTCATGCTGCTGATAAACGAAAGATTCATGTGTTTGTTGTGAGGTTCTGTGGCCGAAATTCGTGAAATTTGTACCATGAAGATATTCATAGCCCAGCAAAATTATCATATTGGCAATTTTGAAAGCAATACACAGAAAATAATTGATGCAATTGAAGTGGCAAAAGCACAGGGCGGCGAGATTATTATGTTCAGTGAATTGAGTGTGTGCGGATATCCTCCCAGGGATTTTTTAGAGTTCAATGACTTTTTGAATAAATGCAATGAATCGATTGATAAGATCAGGCAGCATGCTGATACTATTGCTGTGATTGTTGGCGCTCCTGATAAGAATAAACGATTCCAGGGAAAGGATCTGCATAATGCTGCCTGGTTTCTGTATGAGAAAGAGGTGAAAGCTGTGATCCATAAAACATGTTTGCCCAATTATGATGTGTTTGATGAGTACCGTTATTTTGAACCGGCCTACGACTGGAATATTGTGGAATTTAAAGGGAAAAAATTAGCTATTACGATTTGTGAAGATATCTGGAATCTTGGTAATAATCCTTTGTACAGAAATTGCCCAATGGATGAGTTGATGCAATACAAGCCGGATGTAATGCTGAACATCTCTGCATCACCTTTTGATTACACACATGTTGAAGACAGGAAAGCAATTGTAAAACTGAATGTGCAGAAATACAAACTGCCGGTGATCTATTGTAATTGTGTGGGCAGTCAAACGGAGATTGTATTTGACGGTGGTTCCCTGGTATTTGATAAAGACGCCAACATGATCAAACAGCTTTCTTTGTTTGAGGAAGAATTGAAAGCAGTTGAGTTAAACGATGATGGATCTTTTGCTGAGCCTGTTTTGGTAATGGCTGAAGCATTACCCAATGAAGAATTAAGTCCTGCTCATTTAGATGAAACCTTGTGCATTGCTGAAATACATGATGCTATTATTCTCGGCATTAAAGATTATTTTAAAAAAATGGGGTTCAGTAAAGCCATCCTCGGCAGCAGTGGTGGTATTGACAGTGCTGTAACATTAGCGCTTGCATGTACGGCACTGGGCAAAGACAATGTAAGAGCTGTTTTAATGCCTTCACAGTATTCAACCGGGCATAGTGTTAGCGATGCAGAGCAGCTGAGTAAAAATCTGGAGAATCCTTATGATATTGTCCCAATCAAAAATATTTACGATTCGTTTTTAACTGAACTGAAGCCAATCTTTCAGGACCTGCCTTTCAGTTTAGCTGAAGAAAATATTCAAAGCCGTTCAAGAGGAAATTTGCTGATGGCCATTGCCAATAAGTTTGGATACATCTTACTGAATACTTCCAACAAAAGCGAACTGGCAACCGGTTACGGAACTTTGTATGGTGATATGGCCGGTGGCATTGGTGTACTGGGCGATTGTTATAAACTGCAGGTATATGAACTGGCGAAATACATCAACCGAAAGGAAGAAATTATTCCTGATAATATCATCACCAAACCACCAAGTGCAGAATTAAGACCGGGGCAAAAAGATTCTGATTCATTACCTGATTATTCAATTCTTGATAAAATACTTTACCAATACATTGAACGCAGACAAGGTCCAAACGAAATTAAAGCAATGGGCTTTGATGCGGCTTTGGTAGACCGTGTGCTGAAAATGGTGAATGTAAATGAATACAAACGCAACCAGTTCTGCCCCATCATCCGTATTTCACCCAAGGCATTTGGTGTAGGAAGAAGAGTACCCATTGTTGGAAAATATCTTTCATAAAAATAAGTGTATGCAAAAAGAGGGATTCGCTATCAGTACTGAAACAAGTTTCTTTAACCTGGAGTATATTCATGAATTTCTGTCTAACTCTTACTGGGCAGGAAATATCCCCATTGAAACGGTACAGAAATCGATTGATAATTCAATATGCTTTGGTGTGTTTCACCTGGGCAGACAAATTGGTTTTGCAAGAGTAATAACTGATAAAACCACATTTGCTTACCTCGCTGATGTGTTTATTGATGAGGCTTACCGTGGACAGGGATTGAGTAAATGGCTGATGGAAGAAATCATGAATCATGAAGATCTGCAAGGGCTTCGTCGTTTTATGCTCGCCACCCGTGATGCACATGGGCTGTATACCAAGTTTGGATTTTCAGCATTAACGAATACCGACAGATGGATGCAGATTCACAATCCTGATATTTATAAATCATCCGCTGACTGATCGTTGCTCTTGTCCTCTTCATCAGTTACCTTTGCCGCAAATTTTGAACTATGTTACAATTGGCATTTATCCGCCAAAACAGGGATTTGGTGAAAGAAAGACTGGCAGTAAAAAACTTTACTGATCTGGATTCGGTTGATGAAATCATTGAACTGGATGAGCAACGCCGTAAAAAGCAACTGGAAAATGATGACCTCGCAGCGAAAGTAAATGCAGCTTCCAAAGAAATTGGTATGCTGATGGGCAAAGGGGAGAAAGAAGCTGTAGAACAAAAGAAAACAGAAGTAATAGAGTATAGAGATTCGTTCAAACAAGTTGCTGATGAACTCAGGTCGCTTGAACAACAGGTAAATGATTTGTTGATTCGCTTGCCCAACCTTCCATCCATATTAGTTCCAATTGGTAAAACACCGGAGGACAATGTGAATGTAAAGGAAAGCGGCGTTGATCCTGTATTGCCGGCAAATGCAGTTCCTCATTGGGAACTAATTAAACAATATGATATCGTCAACTTTGAGCTTGGTGTAAAAATTACCGGCAGTGGTTTTCCTGTGTACAAAGGAAAGGGTGCAAAGTTGCAACGGGCATTGATCAGTTATTTTTTAGATTATAATACAGCAGCCGGTTATACTGAATACATTCCACCTTACATGGTGAATGAAGCAACGGCTTATGGTACAGGACAACTGCCCGATAAAGAAGGGCAGATGTATTATATGCCGGCTGATAATTTTTACATGATCCCTACAGCTGAAGTGCCGGTAACAAATATTTACCGTGATGAGATAGTAAAAGAAACAGAGCTGCCAATTAAGATGACAGCATATACTCCCTGTTTCAGAAGAGAAGCCGGAAGTTTTGGTGCGGATGTACGTGGCTTGAACCGTGTACACCAGTTTGATAAAATTGAAATTGTGCAGATCGTCAACCCGGAAAAAAGTTATGAAGTGCTGGATGAAATGGTGGCACATGTAGAAAAGCTGATTCAGTCATTGGGATTGAAATACCGCATCCTCCGTTTATGCGGTGGTGATATGAGTTTTACTTCTGCACTTACCTATGATTTTGAAGTGTGGAGCGCTGCACAAAAGAAGTGGCTGGAATGTAGCAGTGTAAGCAACTTTGAAAGTTATCAAACCAACCGTATGAAGATTCGTTTCAAAGATGATAAAGGCAAAACACAATTGCTTCATTCATTGAATGGAAGTTCATTGGCCCTTCCAAGAATTTTGGCGGCATTGCTGGAAAACAATCAAACAGAAAATGGAATTGTTATTCCTGAAGTATTGAGAAGTTATTTTGGTGCTGATGTATTGAATTAGAAAACAGACTTAAGATAAAATAGAAGCCCCCGAAATTTTTTCGGGGGCTTCTTATTGAAACAGTTTGAGTTGTTTATCTGAAACTTGCTCTTGGTCCGCCAACGGCATAAGTTGCCTGCATACGTGTTTTTTGTCCAACACTGAACATATACATACATGCATCATCTGTATAATCCATATAGTTCATGGTCATTTCTACAGGAGTTCCTGTACAGGTACTTTTATGTCCTGCAGCAGGGCAGCCATAATTCGCAGTATTATGAAGTGGAGTATCGCCAACCTGGTCGTTACCGCAGGTAGCATCACCCCAAATATGGCGAAGATTCAGCCAGTGACCAACTTCATGAGTTGCAGTTCTGCCTTTATTGAAAGGTGCGGCAGCTGTTCCAGTTCTTCCGGTTGCATTATCATCTAACACAACACCGTCTGTTGCAGAACTTCCGCCGGGGAACTGGGCATAACCTAAAATGCCACCACCCATATTACAAACCCAGATATTCAGTTTTGTAGTTGGGCTTGTTGGAGCAATACCCTGTGCACTTTTTTTCATGGCATCATTTGTACTCCAGCTTGTTTTTGTTGTGCTTCTGCGTTTAACAGTTTCCAGTACAAAACGGATTCCTGTATTACCGGATTTTACACTGTTGTAAGTTGAAGTAAGATTATAATCTGCATTGGCTGCAGCAAAGTCTTCATTCAAAACATCAACCTGTGATTGTAATTGTGCCTGTGAAACATTTTGTGCTGCGGTTCTGTAAAGAACATTGAATACAACCGGAATTTCCATGGTACCATCGGGGAGTAAGCGGTAAGCAGCAGGGTTCTTTTCAAAATCCCTGGTGAATTTTTCAATTGCCTCCATTCTTGCTTCAAGACCCGGATCGGCTTTTAACTGTTCCTCCAGTACTTCATACGAAGCACAGTGACGTTGTAAAACAGCAGTTTCAGGTTGCGTGGCTTCCTGTTTGTCGGATGTGTTTTTGTTACAGGCTGCAAACACTACAATTGCAATAGATGCAAAGAGAGAAAATCTTTTCATGTTGAATTGGTTGGTTTAGAGTTAAAAATAGAGAAGAGTGAATTTATTTATTTTTCGCTAACATACGTAAGCTGTGTAAAACTATTTTTTTGAAACGAGGCTGCAAAGGGGTTTGTACGATGGATAAATACCCGGGTTTTATGCTCTTTCCGTTCTTAATCTTTTCTTAATACACATTTGGTTAGCTTTTTTGTGATGTAAGCCGAACTATCATTGCAGTTCATCAAAACCTCGTAACCATGCAAAAAATTTTTACACTCTGCGTACTGTCAATTCTTTGTTTTTCAGCAAATGCACAATTTAAAAAAGGGGATAAAGTGCTGGGGGCGGGATTGAATTTTCAATCGTCCAAACAGGAGTATAACGTTACTACTCTTCCTCAAACAAATAAAAGCACAAGTTTTGGTTTATCAGTTGAGCTCGGAATAGCCAAAAAAGAAAACAAGCTAAACGGGTTTTTTATCAATGCAGGTTATGGGGTAAATAAGCAGGAATATCCAACTCAACCTGCATCCAATTCAAAGAATGACAACTTCAATGCTGGCGCTGGGTATTTCAGTAAATGCTATAAGCCACTTGGAAAAAACTTTTTTGTGTTTGGTGAAGGTAGGGCAGGGCTGAATTATTTTCAAGGTAACAACAATATAAACACCAGCAATCCTGATACACAGGAATACGGAGTAAATCTTGGTCTTTATCCAGGCCTTGCTTATAAATGGAATAACAGATTTCTATTTGAACTCCGCTTTGCAGATTTTGTAAATGTTGGTTATTCCCACAGAGAAGTAAAAGGAATGAATAACACAAAAGATGTTCAGCGCAATTTCTCTTTGGGTACAAGCTTAGGACTTGGGTATCTCAACAATATTGGCATCGGTGCCAGGTGGATCATGTAATAAACGAATTATAAAGACTCCTTTAACTGAAGAGGCAATTCCCTGCCTCTTTTTTTATTTTCCGGTTCATTATATAAAACCAGAGTGGTGGAATATGTGCCAGTATCATCATGCCAGGGTAACCTGTGGGCATTTGCGGAGAATGTTCATGATGACGGAGAACCTGGTATTTGCGACTGGCGAGATAATGATGATCACTGTGGCGGCTCAGTTCAAATAACATTAACCGGCCAATAATATGATCACTGTTCCAGCTGTGATGCGGCATGGCCCGTTCATAATTTCCACGCTCATTTTGTTTGCGGCTTAAACCGTAGTGTTCAATATAGTTCACACATTCAAGCAACAGAATTCCCATCAAAGCCGCAGCGAGATAAAAGACCAGGATCTTCCATCCAAATACAAAAAAGATCAGCGTAATAAAGACCAGCTGCAGCAATTGTGCCTGAACCATTTCATTCTGCAAACTCAAAGCAGGCTTTCCTTTTTTCTGCATTTCATTGTTGGCGATTTTCCATGCACTGATATAGCTGAATAAAACTGTTCTTGGATAAAAAGCAAATACGCTTTCATTATACCTTCCGCTGGAAGGATCTTCATGTGTTGCTACATTTTTGTGATGCCCCTTATTGTGTTCAATAAAAAAATGGATGTATTGTGATGTGAGCAGAAGTGATTTGGCCAGCAATTGTTCAAATCTGTTTACCCTGTGCCCCAGTTCGTGTGCTACATTAATTCCAAAAATGCCGCAAAGAAACCCCATGCTCATTATGCGACCTGTAATATCGGCCCAGTTTAAATTTTCATCTCTCAGGGAAAAAAGAAAAAAAATGAGCATCAGGTATTGTAAAGGAACAATCAGGTATAAAATATAATCATATGTTTTATCGGCCTTCACCATTTCTTCTTCAGCAGCTGATAAATTTTTTGAATCAGGTTTCAGAAACAATTCCAGGAAAGGGATGAACGCAAACCCATAAATCACCGGCAGAAATGTAATCCAGCCGGTTTCATGAAAGGCAAACCAGGTAAGAATAAAAACAATAAAGGGACTGAAATATTTATATGGCCTTACATTCATGTACTGAAGTTATAAAATTAACAGAGC
>JBEBHT010000012.1:0-27627 GCA_040081135.1 Lacibacter sp.
TAGTAGTACTTTATCAGTCATTATTTGATGTTGTAGACAACATCCAAATTGAGATTTTGTATTACTTTAGAGGTTATCATGAACGACATCAATATTTCAATTAAATAAATACTTATGAAAAGGTTCATTTTACCTCTCTTATTATTATCAATTTCGGTTACTTTTTATTCAGTTTCATATTCCCAAAGCAAGTTTGCTGATGGTTTTAAAGAGGGATATAAAAAGGGGTACTGTCAAGGAAAGCAAAGTTGTTTAGCACCATTACCACCACCCGTTCCATTAGTAAACGTTGGAGAAAGTTATGACAGCTACATGGATGGGTACAATAGAGGTTTTAAAATAGGGTTAGATGCTCAAAGTAAGAATACCTCTGGAAGTTCAGAAAGAGAAGGGTATAAGACTTCAAGTGCTGAGCCTATTGATTACGTGAATAAGCAAGGTGATTCAAAAGTTGCCACTTTAGTAGCCAAAAACAGGTATGCAATTTTTGAAAAAATCATGGAAAGGGCTACAGAGTATTATAAAGATTCAGATTATCGAAATTGTATAAAAGCCTGTCAAGATGCAATGAATATAACAAAATTGAGATCAAGGGGGTGCTACACTCTTATGGCTTCATCTTACGAAAAGTTAGGTAATAAGCAGAAAGCTAAACAGTATTATAAAAAGGCAAATAAGTTGTAGTCTTTTAAATTGTATAAGATGAAGTTTCCCACTTACATTTCAAATATTTTCAGGATTATAATCTCTGTTTCACTTAGTTGGCAAATCATGTATTTGCTTTACCCAGAAGCAAGTGAAATTGATAGAATTTATATAATTCTTTTAAATATTGGAGTTTGCTTCACTGCTATTATCGGTTATATCAATGATAAAGAGAAGATGCTTGTAATTAGTAATAAGGGGTTATTAGTTGAAGAAATGATTACTGATCCAGAAACAAAAAAGGCAAAGCTCAGTTTTATTTATATACTTATTGGTATAGTATATAATCCAATTATCCCTTTGTTTTATTCAAACACACTTTGGGTAATTATGCATGGGGTGACAGCAGTTTTCTTTATTTATAAAATGGACAGAGGAAGGAAGAGTAAACTACCTCATTAGTCCTTGCAACAAAAGATTTTAAGGCTGTCCAGTTTTGGGCAGCTTTTTTTATGGCTTCAAAATAAAATATATCAATGAACTTTAATTTTATACCATTCAAGCTAAATGCTGAGTTGAATCAGTATAAACAGCAAATAAAATACATCAGTGCAGATAATGGAGTAGAGCTTTATAAGGTCAGGGATGGGCTAAAAATAGAAATATTGGGGATTCTGGTTTCAGATGTCAATCTATATTTCTTTGAAGCCAGCCTGATTACTGTTTACATTCATTTGAATGAAAGGCCTGATAATATTGAGAGGATAAGGGAAATCTTTGAAAAGGAAATAGGTAGTAAAGGTAGGACAGATAAAACTGATTCTAATATTGTTTGTAACTGGGTAAGTGAAAACGACTTTTTAGGCTTAAAGGTTAATGAAAAATCTCAAAATTCATACATATATCTAACTACTCATAAATTCAACATTCACACAATCAATTAAATTTATAATACACTATGCTTGTAAAATTGTCACTTTTTTGAATCCAATTAAGTATCCATTTTTGAAGCCAGTGAGGAATTTTAGCTCAAAAATCCTCCATTTATAATATAAGTAATTGACCTTAAGTTAATTATAAGGTAAGTAACTCAATATGAGTTGTCGCAGGTTCGAATCCTGTCTTCCCGACAAGCTTTAAGCCTCACAGAAATGTGGGGCTTTTCTTTTGTAATCAAATCCCACCCTCTCGGGAAACATATCTTCCGTCAGCTAGCAGCGGGAATCGCTGTATCTGGATGCCTCTGTTTTCATTCTTACACGGCAAACGGTTATTCATATACCAAACAGACCGTTTGGAAGACTGTTATTGATAAATACTTTTTTTTATTGCAATTTTAAGAATGAAAATCTCCGTAAAGCAGCATGTTGTATTCTGGCTTGGTTTTATTACATGGGATATTTTGCAGGCCGTCGTTTCTTATTCAACTTCCCCGCAAACATCATTTTCTCCTGATATAATGCTGGCAGTATATGCTACTCTTATCAGCGTTATCTGTAAAATCATTCTGTTTTATGCGTTGTTCTTTTTTACATTAAGGCCAATGATTTCCGGGAAGAAAAAACCTTATCTGCCCGTTTTTTTAGCGGCAATTTCAGTATTGTTTACCCTGCTGCTGTCCAGGGCAATTATGTTGTATATCTCTCTTCCATACATCTATGATATTCACCCGAAAAAAATTCGTTTTTTTAACCTGGAGGGAATGATCTTTAATCTTTTTGAGTTGTTGATCCCGGTTTGTTTACTGATTATTTTTGAGTTGTTCAGATATTCAAAATCAACAAAGGAAAAAGAAAGTAAACTGGAGAAAGAGAAACTAAAAACTGAACTGAATTATTTAAAAGCTCAGATCAATCCTCATTTCTTATTTAACGTATTAAGTACCGTTCATGCTCTTACAAGGCACCAGGCACCCGAAGCAGCGAATGTAGTTGTAAAACTCTCTCAATTGATGCGGTTTATGCTGTTTGAAGCAAGGAATAAACAGGTGAGTATTGCAGACGAAGTAAAAGTGCTCGAAGATTATATCGAATTGCAGCAAATAAGATTCAAACAAAAGCTTACAGTAAACTTTGTAAAGAGCATTGATAATGAAACACAAAAAATTGCCCCTTTGATTTTACTTCCGTTTGTTGAAAATGCATTCAAGCACGGGACGTCTGAAAGCAGGTTTCAATCATTTATACATATTCATCTTGCTGTGGAAAAGGAAAAACTCAACTTTGTTGTTGAAAATTCATATGAGCCGACTGAAGATGTTATTATTAAAACAGGAATTGGACTGGCAAATGTGAAACGGCAACTGGAGTTAATTTATCCAGACCATATACTGAAAATTGAAAAACAGGAAAATATATTTAAATCGACACTAACTTTTAATCTTACCAGCAATGAGGAAATTGTCGTGTTTGATAATTGAAGATGAACAGATACTGGCAGAAGTATTAGCTGAGTATGTCAGTAAGGTCCCCTTCCTGGAGTTGAAAGCAATTCTGAACGATGCCATTACTGCATTGGAGTACCTGGAAGAAAATGAAGTTGATTTAATTTTTATTGATATCAATCTTCCAAAATTGAAGGGGATTGATTTTATTAAAATGGTTCCGGTATCAGCAAAATTTATTATTACTACAGCCTATCATGAATATGCACTGGAAGGGTATGAATTAAATGTAGTTGATTACCTGCTGAAGCCGATTGAGTTCAACAGGTTTTTGATGGCAGTTAAAAAGGCGGCAGAGATTGAGAAGAAACATGTTTCAAAAGGAACGGTTGAAAAAAATGAAGCCCAAGACTTTCTGTATATTAATATGAACAAAAGAAGGGTGAAAGTCAATTTTTCTGAAATTCTGTTTATTGAAGGAATGAAGGAGTATGTGAAGATTCATATATCAAAAGATAAATGGCTGATGACTAAACTCCAGATTGGCCAGATACAGGAATTACTAAATGAAGAATTTGTACGAATACACCGTTCTTATATTGTTGCTAAAAGTAAAGTAACATCCTACAACCATATGGAAGTTAATGTTGGCACTATTGTATTACCTGTAGGAACCAACTACAAGGAAACTATTTCAGGTGAACTGGAGAAATAAGTTTTCAATTTCTGACAACCTCTCTCAAATAATTAAAAGTCTTTTCTCTGTTCTTTGTACACTTCAACCTGTTATTCGTTGAATAGTTGAAAATTTTGCAAGACTCCCTGTTATTTTTACTTCTTGGTTTAGATTAATTAATGATTTATGTTCTTTATGCCCACGCATTTTGTTTTTTAGCAGAAGTACGGGTATAATGTTTTCTCATGTTGTGCAGGTGGTTTCTACTACCTGCTTTTTTTGTGTTGATAATGACGCCTGTATTCTGAAATGAATATTTATTTCAACATAATGAATGCATAAGTAAATAAGGTTCTGCCTGTGTTCCAGTCATTTCTTACACTTTGACTATCTGAATATACATTCAAATAAAAAAGATAAACAGGAATAATTACACACACAATCTGTTTTCATACACAGTAAAATGCGTTTCGTTGAATAGTCATTTTTGAAGTGCAGCAGATGTATCAATTCATCTCTCTTCCAGTTTTATCTATTGTTCAAACTAAATACTATCTGTATGAGAAAATTGTTTTTAATTATTCTGTCACTGGTAATCTGCATCAGTTTTCTGTATGCCCAGAGTACAACCGTTTCAGGAAGGGTGGTTGATTCTGCAGGTAAGCCCATTTCGGGAGCTTCTGTTACAATTACAGGTTCCAGGAAGGGAACTGCAACAAATTCAAACGGAGATTTTTCAATTGAAGCACAAAGAAATCAAACATTGAAAGTTTCTGCTGTTGGATTTGAACCATTGACTTTTTCACCGGGAACAAATCTGCTGTTAACACTTACGCAAATGTCAACTGCTTTGCAGGAAGTTGTAGTTACAGCGTTAGGTATCCGGCGTGAAAAAAAGGCGTTGGGCTATGCTGTTGCTACGATTGATAAAAAGCAACTGGAGCAAAGACCCGATGGTGATATTGCCCGGCTCCTGAGTGGTAAAGCACCGGGTGTTGATATTCTTGCTTCCAGCGGTATTTCAGGAAGCGGAACAAATATTCAGATACGGGGCGCTAATTCTATTACAGGAGGAAGTGATCCATTATGGGTAGTTGATGGAACACCCATCAGTGGTGCAACCAATCAGCAAACAAATGTGATTTATGGTAACCAGACTTCAAGCAGGTTTATGGATCTGGATCCAAACAATGTGGAAAGCATCAGCATCCTCAAAGGGTTAAGCGCAACTGTATTGTATGGTGAACAGGGACGGAATGGAGTTATCCTGGTTACTACAAAAAATGGCGCAGGCAGAAGAACAAATAAAAAAGCGGAGGTAACATTCACGCAATCTTATTTTACAGTTCAGCCTTCCAGTTTACCAGAACTTCAGAATACATATGGTGGTGGATTTTCACTTACCGGGGGGTTTGCATTTTTCAGCAACTGGGGACCAAAGTTTACGACTCCCTATCAGCGCTTGCCACATCCATATTCGCAGGGAATTCAGGCGGGATCATTTCCTCAGCTGGCAAATGATTCAATTGAGTTTAAGCCGCATGATAATTTCAAAGCTTTTTTTAAAGACGGGCAGGTGTTAAATACTGCTGTAAATGTTTCTGCCGGGTTGGGTGCAAACGGAACGATCAATGCAAACTTCAGCCGTTTAAGCGACCAGGGATTTCTTGCAACAAATAAAGTATCAAGAAATAATTTTGGTTTGGGAATTAATACAAAGCTGCTGAATAATATTACAATCGGAGGAACCATCAACTATGTAATTAATAATTTTCAAAGTCCAACAACTTCACAGGGTGGAGCAAGTGGTGCACAATCAGGTGGCGCAGGTGTGTTTGCCGATTTAATGTATACACCAAGAGCAAATGATCTGGCAAACTGGCCTTATCAAACTCCTGACGGTGCATCAGCATATTACCGTCCGGATAACAGTATTCAGAATCCTGTATGGACATTGCATAACTCTTTAAACTATCAGCAAACAAACCGTGTATATGGAAACTTCAATGTAAAATACAGTCTGCTGAAAAATCTCGACCTGTTATACCGGGTAGGATATGATTACTACAATGAAAATCACATCTTAACAATTAATAAAGGTGGAGTAACCAGATCAGCAGAGCTTGAATATACAAAAGGGATCTACCGCACTATCAGCGCAAACAATAAAATATGGGATCATTCTCTTATTGCACAATATCAAACCGATTTCAGTTCAAAGCTGAGGTTTGACTTAACCGGTGGATTTAATGCGAATGAAGAATTATATGATCAAACAGGGATGAAAAGTACAGATCAACTTGTATTTGGATTATTTGATCATTCCAATTTTATCAATCATGATACAAGAGCTGAGGACGGCACTGATATGGATGTGAAATCTGCAGTTCAGAGTGTTGGAGTTTTTGCACAGGCCGGCCTCAGTTACAATGAGTATGTTTATTTTAACATTGGTGCAAGAAATTCATGGTCTTCAACACTTGAGAAAGCAAACCGTTCCCAGTTTTATCCAAGTGCAAGTATTTCATTTGTTCCAACTTCAGCACTTGCTTTCCTGAAAGGAAACAGAATAATAAATTATTTGAAGCTGAGATCAGGCTATGCAACAAGTGCAAACTTCCCGGCTCCATACCGTACAAGACCATCGCTGATTATTTCAACCAATGATTTTGTAACAAGAGGGGGTGCGGTTGTAAATACAAATACAATCAGTAATACACTGGCAAATCCAAACCTGAAACCTGAGTTGCTAAGAGAATTTGAAACCGGTCTTGAAGCAAGGCTGATTAACAACAGGGTATCAATTGATTTTACCTGGTATCAACGTACATCCAGTGATCAGATTCTTACAAGACCACTCGATCCATCAACAGGTTTTGAAACAACAACGATTAACGCCGGTGATTTAGTTAACAAAGGAATTGAATTAGGTGTTGGAGTTACTCCAGTTAAAACAAGAAATTTAACCTGGCAGGTTGATGTGAATTTTTCAAGAAACAGAAGTATGGTAAAAAATTTACCTGCTGAAATTGCTCAGGTTCAAACCGGAGGTTTGTTCAGTAATATTGGAAATTTTGCGATCAATGGTCAGCCATTTGGAGTTATCAAAGGAACTTATTATCAGAAGGATTCCAAAACAGGCTTACGAATTGTTGGCCAGGACGGATATTATATTCCTTCAACTGAATCAGTGATCATTGGCGATCCAAATGCAGACTACCGTTTAACAGCTATCAATACCGTTTCGTTTAAAGGATTTGAATTCCGCATGCAGTGGGATTTAACAAAAGGCGGAGTAATCTATGCCAATTCTGTAAACACATTGATTGCCCGTGGACTTTCAAAGTCAACAGATGTTGACAGATCCATTCCAATCATATTACCGGGTGTAAAACAGGATGGAACGCCGAATGATATTCAAACTTCTATTGACCGTGCTTATTTTAATACCTATCTCGGAGCACATGAACAATACCTGTATGATGCAACTGTGTTCAGGTTAAGAGAACTGTCATTATCATATGCGTTATCATCAACCATGTTATCGAAAACTCCCTTCGGAGGAATATCATTCTCTATCAGCGGACAGAATCTATGGCACAAAGCACCTTATTTCCCTGAGGGATCAAATTATGATCCTGAATCATCAAGTGGCGGTGTAAGTAAAACAAGAGGGTTTGAATTTATGACAGGCCCCCAATCACGCAGAATTGGTGCAACAATTAAAGTAACCTTTTAAACAAACAGCAATGAAAAAATTAAAAATATTCTTGCAGCTGGCAATTGCATGTTTCCTGTTACTTGCCGGTTGCAAAAAACTCGACAGCAGATTAACCAATCCAAATTTACCTGCTCCGGAAACTGCCGATGTTGATTTGTATTTAAATTATGTGCAAATTTCTTTTTCCAGTTTTTATGCAAATAACGGGGCTACCAGTAATCAACCCGGTCTTTCTGAAAATGGAGAAGAGATGACACGGATGGAATATATGGCATCCAGAACGTATAAAGATTTATATGGTCCGGGTTCATTTGATGGAGCATGGCGTGATGCTTATCAGAATGTATTTAAAAATGTAAATGCATTGCTTCCCATTGCACAGAAGTCAAACAGGTATATTCATACAGGTATGGCAAAAGTAATAAAAGCATATACCGCTGCCACACTGGTTGATTATTTTGGTGATGTACCTTATAAAGAAGCTAACCTTGGTATTGATAATACAAATCCTGCTGCTGATCCCGGGAGGCTGGTGTATGATTCTGTTTTTGCATTACTCGATGATGCCATTGCAGATTTTAATAAAGTAACAGCACTTACACCGTTGCCAACTAATAATTTGTTTTACAGCGGCAACGCCACAGCGCAGGCAGCCAGCTGGAGACGTGCAGCAAAAACAATAAAACTGAAACTGCTTAACCAGGTAAGACTGGTTGATAATACAGTGAAAACAAAAATTGATGTATTGTTAACCGATGGTGAATTAATCAGCACCGATGCACAGGCACTTGTTTACAGGTACAGTTCAAAAGCATTAAACCCCAACAGCCGTCATCCAAAATACAGTATTTATTATACCGATAACGGAGCAGGAGATTATATCAGTAACTACTTTATGTATGTTGTGTATGAAGAAAAAGGTATTGGGCTTGATCCACGCTGGCGTTATTATTTTTACAGGCAAATTGGAAATGTAACAGTGTTGCCTGTAACAACATTGGAATGTGCCAACAGTATTGCACCTCCGCATTATCCTGCAGGTACCCCTTTTTGTTATGCAAATATTGCCGGTTTTTATGGTCGTGATCATGGAAACGACAGAGGTATCCCGCCAGATGCATTGCAGCGCACTGTATGGGGAATTTATCCTGTAGGTGGAAAATTTGATAATGATGAACGGGCAAAAATAAGCGGATCAAATGATGGAGCACAGGGGCAGGGTATTATACCTTTCTGGCAACCGGCCTTTACTGATTTTGTGAAAGCAGAAGCAGCACTTACTTTAGGAACAGCTGGTAACGCAAGAGCGCTGTTGGAATCAGGTGTAAGAAAATCCATTGCTACAGTAATTGCATTCCCGGCTACAATTGGTACAACAATTCCTGCAGCAAGAGTGCCAACAGAAGCAGCAAAGCAGGCCTATGTTGATAAGGTTTTACAGTTGTATGATGCAGCAGCAGATAATGCAGCAAAACTGAATGTGGTGATGAAGGAATACTACATTGCTCTTTGGGGAAATGGCATTGAATCATACAACAATTACCGACGTACCGGAATGCCGAAAAATATGCAGCCGAATCTGAATCCAACTCCCGGGCCATTTATGCGTTCCATGTTTTATCCTGCAACATTTGCTGACAGAAATAAAAATGTTACACAGAAAACTGTAACCAATATAAAAGTATTCTGGGATAATAACACCGATGGTATCTATGTTAATTAACTATTCAAGAAAAAAACATTAATATGAAATATCCATAAAAATTATCGAGCTAATTTATACAAACAGCGATGATAATTTTTATGGATATACTATGTGGCCAAAAAATCAATAAAAATATACACATGAAAAGAAACTATTCTATATCAATCTGGCTGCTGCTGTTACTGCTGTCATGCAACAAGCCAAAGGATTTTTATAATGAACTGGGAAAAGGTGCTTACTTAACATTTGTAAGATCAAACAACCTGTTAAACGGAACAGATGCTGCAGCAAGTGTAAATATTGTTGTCAGCTCAGTTGGTGCTGAAGTGGAAAGTGTAAATCTGTATGTTTCTGCAACGGCTACTATTGACAAAGCAAACTGGAAGCTGATCAAGAATGTGGCGTTTGCCGGTGAAACAAACATCAGCGCCACCAATGCACAAATTGCAACAGCCTTAGGTCTTACTGCAGGAAATCTTCCGCCTGGAACTGTGTTTAATTTTTTCAATGAAGTTGTAACAAAAGACGGGAAAACATATTCTTCCATTAATACAAGCGCCATTGATTTAGAAAATCAACTTGCATTTAATACTGCTCTCAGATGGACAGGTACTGTTGTTTGTCCGTATAACGCAGCTTCAATAGCCGGTACATACACAGTGATAAGAGATGACTGGCAGGATTGGGTGCCCGGCGATCAGGTAGAGGTAACAGCAGGACCCGGTGCCAACCAGGTAAACTTAAGCCAGGTTTGGCCAAACCCCGCTTTTGCTGTAGTGGTAACACCGTTAACAATTAATGTAGATCCAACAACAGGTGTGGTTACAGTTCCTGATAATGTAACATTTGGTGACTATGGAGCATTTAAAGGAATCACACGTGCAGGCAGTACCGGTTTTGTATTTTCATGTACAGGCAGAATAACGATCAGGGTACATATTGATGCACCTCCTTTCGGCGATCAGGGGTTCTCTCAACTTATTCTAGAAAAATAAGAAAACTCTTTCCCGCAACCTTCAGTTTAATAAAGACGGGGCCTCACAGAAATGCGGGGCTCTTTTTTATTTTGAGAAGTCTGAATAAAAAGAATTTATTTCATCGATAGCAATAAAGGATGCAGTGAAATAAAAATGATAACAATTAAAGTTTTATTGATGATCCCCTGATCTGCAGTTCTGGAGTAAGCACTCTTTTTTCAAATTCTTTTACAGGTCGTTTACTTTCTACCAACTGCAGTAATAATTCTGTTGCAGCTCTTCCCATTTCTTCAGCGGGCTGGCGGATAATGGTGAGTGGTGGGTCAACCAGTTCGGCTACATCTGAGTTGGAGAAACCAACAAGTGCAACATCTTTCGGAACATGGAGGCCTCTTCTTTTCAATGTTTTTAAACAGCCGGTTGTAAGTTTATCGCTGGTAGTAAAAATAGCATCGGGCTTTTGCTTTAATGTCAAAAGGTTATTAACTGCTTCTTCCACTTCAGAAAAAACCATTCCACTATAAAAACAGTGCTGAATGAATTGTTTATTGGGTGTAAGATTATATGCTTTTAATGCATCCTGGTAACCGGCAAGCCGTTCTGTAGTGATGGATAAAAACTCTGAGCCGGCGATGGCTGCAATTTTTCTGAATCCATTTTTTATAAGATGCTCAGTAGCTTCGTAAGCACCTTTATAGTTATCAATAATTACTTTGTGTGTATTTATTTCATCATGCACCCGGTCAAATAAAACAATGGGCATCCCCCTGTCGTGTAATGCCATGAGGTGCGAAAGATCGGTGGTTTCAGTTGAAAGGGAAATCAGGATACCATCAACTGATCTTGAAGCCATGTACTGCAGATCAATCACTTCTCTGTCGTACGATTCCCTGCTCTGCGATACAATTACATTATACCCCTTGTCGTAGGCAATGGATTCAATTCCATTAATGATCTGTGAAAAAAAACTGTTGGCAATTTCGCAAACAATCACACCAATGGACCGGCTTCTTTTCTCTTTCAGGCTGAGGGCAATAGGATTGGGCTTATAGTTCAGTTTCTCAGCACAATCAAGTACAAGCTGCTTTGTTTCAGAACTGATTTCATAGCTGTCACGCAAAGCCCGTGAAACAGTTGAGGTGGAAAGGCCAAGTGCCTTGGCAATATCTTTAATCGTTACAGCTTCAAACTTCATAAGCAGTTATAATTCAGGCTTAAAGGTACTTGTTTCGCCTGTGTTATGCTCATTCCTGCTGACAATTGGCTGGCAGGCTTCTTTTCAACTTTTTTAAGAGAAGGGGTGCCTGCGTTTTACGTGGCATCGTTCTCGGGAACGATTGCGTAAATAAATGAATTTAAAGCATTCTGTAATAATGAAATAGTACATACTCTTGCTCTGTAAACAGGACGGATTTGCTTGCAGAAAAACGGATATATCATTCTACACATTTGCCAAATCGGTTAACGATTCAATTTCAAATTAATTATTTACTACTTGTTTCAGCTGTGTATAAGTGCAGCATAAAACAGGTAACATTTTAAACCAAAGCACACAGTATGAAAAATTATTTCTTCCTGCTTTTGCTTCTAATGTGCAGTACATCCCTATTTGCACAAACACGACAGGTAAAAGGAAAAGTAACTGATGAAACAGGAACACCACTACCCAGTGTAACAGTTTTATTAAGCGGTTCAAAGAAAGGTGTTCAAACAGATGTTAACGGCAGTTTTAAAATTGATGCACCCGGAGCAGGAACCGTAACACTTGTATTCAGTTATACAGGTTACAAATCAATTACAGTGAAAGCAGACGGCAATTCAGAGCTGGATGTTAAACTGGAAAAGGATGTTGCTGTGCTGGAAGATGTGGTAGTGATTGGTTATCAAACTATCAAACGAAAAAATCTGCTTGCATCCGTTTCATCGGTTGGAGCAAAAGAACTTAAGGACATTCCTATTTATTCAGCAGAGGAAATGCTGAATGGTCGTTTAGCCGGTGTTACTGCAACAACCGCTGAAGGCTCTCCTGATGCAGATATCAGGATCAGGATTCGTGGCGGCATGTCAATTACCAATGACAACTCACCTTTGTATATAGTGGATGGGGTACAGGTAGAAAGAGCTTTGTCTGTAATTGCACCACAGGACATTCAATCAATTGATGTGTTGAAAGATGCTGCTGCCACTGCAATCTATGGTGCAAGAGGAGCAAATGGTGTAATTGTTATTACAACAAAAACAGGGAAACCCGGTAAGGCAAAAGTAACTTTCAACAGCTTTGTTGGTGTAAAATATCTGCCCAAAAAATTAGGAGTGCTTTCTGTATATGACTTTGTGATTTATCAGTCAGAAAGATCAAGGGGTAGTTCAACCGACAGTTTAAGTTTCTTGAAAAACTTTGGTACAACCTGGGATACATTGTCTAACTATAAAAATGTAAGCCCTATTGACTGGCAGGATGAAATTTTTGGAAACACCGGAATAACTACAACGCAGAACATTGGAGTATCAGGAGGTACAAAAAAGATCACATACAATTTTGGTTATACATTAAACAAAGACAAGGCAATTGTTATCAACTCAAATTACACCCGTCATTTATTTAATTTCAAAAGTGATTACAATGTCACCAGGAATTTAAAAACAGGTGTAACATTACGTTATACCAATCAAAATGTTGTTGGAGCAGGTGTATCAGATGCAAAAGGTTCTTCTTATAACAGGTTGCGGAATGCGGTGAAGTATAAGCCATATCTTTCAGCCAATCAGGACATTGAAGAAGCTGATCCTTTAGCTGATCCGAATGTTGGTAATGGATTAAATCTGGTGAACCCAATTGGTTTGGCCAATGCAGAGTACAGAAAGAAAACAACCAATTCACTCAACTTTACGGCTTATGTATCGTACAAAATAACCAAAAACCTCACTTTCCGTTCAACATTTGGTTATGACAGAACAAGTTTAGTTGACAGGCAGTTTAGTGATTCAATTACACCTTTATCTATAATACAGGGCGCTGCAAAACCTGTTGTTGGTCTTGATACCAGCAACCGTCAAACCATCACTAATTCAAACGTATTAACGTATTCTGTTGCTGATTTTAAAAACAAACATGATTTCGATTTCCTGATAGGCGAAGAAACCTATGATTTGAACACACAAAATTATTCAAGATTATACAGGAATTTTCAAACTTTTACCAATAAAAATGTTGCAATTGTAGGTGCCGATTACCTGGGTATACCATTTGCAGGTTATCCAAAAGCTACTAAAACAAAGTATACCAGTCTTTCATTTTTTGGCCGTGTGAATTATTCATACATGGACAAATACCTGTTTTCTTTTAATGTACGGGCAGATGGGTCTTCAAAATTTGCACCCGGAAAACAATGGGGTTATTTTCCATCAGGTTCAGTTGCATGGCGAATCAAGAAAGAAAAATTTTTGGAGAATGTTGATTTTATCAATGATCTGAAGATACGGGGTGGGTTTGGATTGGTTGGTAATAACCGCATTGGCGACTATTTATACATTACCACATTTCAAAATGATGGCAATTTATTTTACGGTATAAATAATAATCCTGTGCTGGCTTATTATTCAGCATCACTTGCCAACCCGAATTTGAAATGGGAATCAACAGTCAATAAAAACATCGGTCTTGATTTTACGTTTATTAAAAACAGGTTTGATTTCAGTGTGGATTTGTACGAAAATCAATCAAAAGATTTGTTACTTGATGTGCTGATCGCTACTACTTTCGGTTATAGATCACAATACCAGAATATTGGCAAAACTTCGAACAGGGGTATTGAGCTTCAGTTAAACGCTGTTATTGCAAGAAAAACCAATGGTTTTAACTGGAGTGCTAATTTCAACATAGCTTTTAATGAGAATAAAGTGGTAGAACTTGGTAAGGGTCAGGATTTCTTTTATCCCGGAGCAAGCTGGGGTGTTTCAGGACAGCCAACTGACTATATTGAAAAAATAGGTTCGCCTGTTGGTTCATTCTGGGGTTTGGTTGCTGATGGGTTTTATAAAGTAAGTGACTTTGATTATAATACTTCAACAGGAGTATATACACTCAAAACAGGGGTAGTAAATAATTCAGGAATTATTGGTGTTGTACAACCCGGTTCAATGAAGTTTAAAGATGTCAGCGGACCTAACGGTGTTCCTGATGGAGTGATTGATGTAAACTATGACAGAAAAATAATCGGAAACCCAACTCCGAAATTTACAGGTGGTTTAAATCAGATGTTTACTTACAAAAATTGGGACGCAAGTGTGTTTGTGAATTTCTCTTATGGCAATGATATTTACAATGCCAATAAAATTGAATTTACAAACGGTTATACCAACAACTCAAATATGATCGACATTATGCAGGATCGCTGGAAAGTGGTTACCGCAACAGGTGCAACGGCACAGTGGGTAAACGGCACTACTGTTTATGGTATTGCTCCCGACGCATTGACTGCTTTGAATGCGAATGCAAAAATCTGGCAGCCATTGAAAGGTTCCGGTGCATTTTATCCAAGTTCATGGGCTATTGAAGACGGATCATTCCTTCGTATCAATAATATAACCATTGGTTACAGCCTGCCAGCAAAAGCCATCAGCCGTTTGAGGATGAGTAAACTTCGGTTTTATGTAACAGGCAATAACCTGGCAGTATTTACAAACTATAGTGGATTCGATCCTGAAGTCAGTGTAAGAAGCAGCCCATTAACTCCGGGGCTTGATTTTCTGCCTATCCTAAAAGCCGCAGTTTTGTATTTGGTTTAAACGCATCCTTTTGATAAAAACAAAAAAACTATTTGAAATGAAACGAATCCACTTCAATAAACTAATCATATTTACGCTGGTAAGTATCTTGTTGATATCGGCTGGGTGCAAAAAATTTCTCGACCAGCAACCGATCACTGCAGTAGGGCCTGAGATAGTATTTCAGGATGTGCCCAGCACATACAAAGCTATTATCGGTGTGTACAGCCGCCTTGTAGGCGACCCCGGATATGGTATCCGTTTAAGTTTATATTATCCGCTTGATAATGATGAAGCCCAGGGACCAACCGGAAATGCAGATAACGACAGAAGAGATATAGCCCGCTATGCTGCTACATCCGGGAATGCCCAGTTAGAAAGGCCATTTCTCCAATTGTTCCAGGGAATTGAATATGCGAATATCTGCATCGCCAATATTCCAAAGATGGACATGTATACAAAAGGTTCAGCTACTGAGCAAAAACAATTGCAACGCATGTATGGTGAAGCGTTGACATTGAGAGCACAATTTTATTTTGAAGCCATCCGTAACTGGGGCGACCTGCCTTCACATTTTTTACCGGCAGGTGAGCAGGCATTAATAAATCAATTCCCTGCTAAAACAGACAGGGATACATTGTATACACAAATACTGGCTGATTTAAAAACTGCCGAAAGCCTCGTGCCCTGGAAAAACGAACTGGCCGCAATTGGTGATCCGGTAAATGAACGGATTACAAAAGGTACTGTAAAGGCATTGCGTGCAAGAATTGCTTTATTCAGAGGTGGTTATTCTTTACGTCAAACAGGTGGTATGCAGAGAGGAAGCAATTACCTTACATTTTACCAGATGGCAAAAGATGAGTGTAATGAGATTATTAATTCCAATCAGCATGCATTAAATCCAAGCTTCAGAGGTCTCTGGAAAGATCAGGTAAATGCACGTGCAGTTGCTGATCCACAGGGAGAGTTGATGTTCCAGGCAAGCGGAATTGGATTAACCGGTGCAGAAGATACCAAGCTTGGTTATTACAATGGTCCAAGAGTAAACAATCTCGGTAACAGCAGTGTAAATCCATTACCAACTTATCTGTACTTATTTGATTCAACTGACCTGAGAAGGGATGTAACCATTGCTCATTACTTTACATTGGTCAATGGAACAAGAACAGGTCAGGCAATTACGAATCTAAATGATGGCAAATACAGAAGAGACTGGATTACCAACCCTGTAGTTGCACCAACAAGTGCTGTTCAGTACTTCAGTTTGAAATGGCAGATTATCCGTTATTCAGATGTATTACTGATGTATGCTGAAGCTGAAAATGAATTGAACGGTCCTACTGCATCTGCTTACAACGCAATTAATATGGTTAGAAGAAGAGGATATGGTAAACCCATTGCAACAGTTGATGCAACGGTTGATATTCCTGCCGGACTTACAAAAGCCGATTTCTTTAAATACATTGTTCGGGAAAGAGCGCTTGAATTAGGTGGTGAAGGAATTCGCAAGTATGATTTGATCCGCTGGAATTTGTTGGGAACAATGATTTCAGAAACAAAAGCAAATATGCTAAAGATGTCAACAAGTGCTGCTATGTTAAGCCCAACTTATATGGCTGGTTATCCCGCATACTGTATTACTACCAGTTTACCGGTGTACATGTATTATAATACCGGTACATTTTCTGAAAACCCAAATATGGGGGGACTCTGGAGAAACTCGCTTTATAAAGCAGCGCCTGCTTCAACCCCAAGCGGAACAACAAGAGTAAACTGGGCAAGGGCTGAAGTAAATACAACAGCTAATGCAAGATTTGCAACAGGATATGTAACAGGAAAATCAGAATTGCTTCCTTTGCCGCAACCTGCAATTGATGCAAACAAAAACCTGAAGCAAAATCCAAACTATTAATACGTTCTTTTTTTCATACAGTATGTTTAGATTTATTACAGGCTGCCCGTAAGGGGCAGCCTGTTTTTACTGATACCATGATACATAAAAAAATATATTTCAGTTTTACTATTCTCAGCCTGCTTTTCAGCAGTTGTATTGCACAAAAGCAAACAGATGAAAAGATCAATCCAATCACAGCAATTGCTTTTCCCGGTGCTGAAGGATTTGGCAAATACACAACAGGTGGTCGTGGAGGTAAAGTAATGATTGTAATCAATCTTAACGATGATGGCCCGGGTAGTTTTCGTGATGCTGCCGAAGCAAAAGGCAAACGCATCATTGTATTTGCTGTTTCAGGTACTGTTCATCTTGAAAAAAGACTGTCTATTAAGGGCGATGCAACCATAGCAGGACAAACTGCTCCCGGCGATGGTATTTGTCTGGCCGATCAACCGGTTAGTTTATCCGGTGATAATATTATCGTTCGTTACATCCGTGTGCGGATGGGTGATAAATTTCAACGGCAAAAAGGAATGGTAGATGGAAGTGGTGGCGATGATGCGTTTGGCGCATCGGGTCGCAAACATATCATTGTCGATCATTGCTCGTTTAGCTGGAGTACTGATGAAGTGTTTTCTGTTTATAATGGCGACAGTACCACTCTGCAATGGAATATCATCAGCGAACCGCTGAATTATTCTTATCATTTTGAAACAGGCGATAAGGATTGGGAACGTCATGGATACGGTGGTATCTGGGGTGGTCAGCATCTCTCAGCCCATCATAACCTGTTTGCACATTGCGGCAATCGTAATCCACGCTTCAATGGCATTCGTCAAAATATTCCTGAGTTGGTTGACTATTGTAACAATGTTATATACAACTGGGGTGGTAATAATATTTATGCAGGTGAGGGGGGTAATTACAATATTGTGAATAATTATTTTAAGTACGGCCCCGAAACAAATAAAAATGTACGCTTCCGTATTGTGAATCCCGGCCGTACCGATAAAATTCCATTTGGGAAATGGTATGTGGATGGCAATCATGTAGATGGTGCTGCTGATGTTACGAAGAACAACTGGCTGGGAGTACACATGGGTAACGAAGGGACACAAGAGGATAAAAAAACAACAGTAATCAGTAACGCACATGCAACAGAACCCATGCAGGTGCAGCCTGCAGAAACTGCCTACGAAGCTGTATTAAAATATGCCGGTGCAAGTTTCAGAAGAGACACACTTGATCAGCGGATTATGAACAATGTAAAAGACCGTACAGGTACAATCATAGATGTACAGGGTGGGTATCCTCATCATTCAGCATTTGATATTACAGTAAATGCATGGCCTTTATTGAAAACCTCAGCTGCACCTGTTGATACAGATAAAGATGGGATGCCTGATGAATGGGAAACAAAGAATGGATTAAATCCGAATGATGCAACTGATGCAGCTAAAACAAGTTTACATGCTAATTACACGAATATTGAAGTGTATGTAAATAATTTGGTTAATCGTTAATGGATGATAGTTGCAATAATAAAAATGGGTTAGTAATATAGTTGAATAATACTAAAGACGTCCGGCCTCCCTCTCTTTTGGAGAGGGAACGAGGGTGAGGCTGAATATTGAAATGTATATAAATAGTTTAATAAAATAGAAACAGCGATTAGGCGGATTGAAACGGATATTAACAAGTCGATGTTCATCAGCTAAAATCTCTGTTATCCCCGCCGAATGAAGAAGTCGGGCAGGAGTATTTCTATAAAAAAGAATGCATGAAAGCAAAACTGATTTTATTGCTCGTAATTCCTGCTATGGCATTCCTGTTGCCACAAAAAAAGAAGATAAAAATCTTTATTGCAGGCGACTCTACTGCAAGTAGTAAGGAAACAAAATACTATCCTGAAACAGGATGGGGGATGCCCTTTGTGTACTTCTGGGATTCAACAGTAACAGTTGTAAATAAAGCAAAGAACGGACGCAGTACCAGTTCTTTTCGTAATGAGGGGCTCTGGAAACAAATCATGGACGAAGCAGGAGAAGGGGATTATGTGTTCATTCAGTTTGGACACAATGATGAAGTGCCAACCAAAAAAACATACACTACTGAAACAGAGTTTAGAAATAACCTGTTGCTGTATGTACAGGAATCCAGGAATAAAAAGGCAATTCCTGTTTTAATTACTCCTGTTGCGAGAAGGAAATTTGATTCATCCGGAAACATGGTTGGTACACATGATGTATATGCACAGATTGTAAGGGAAGTAGCCAACACAGAAAATGTTCCATTGATTGATCTTGATAAAAAAGCCCAGCAGCTGTATCAGCAAATGGGGGTAGAAACATCGAAGCTGTTGTTTAATTATCTTGAACCCGGTCAGCATCCAAATTATCCCGAAGGAAAAAAAGATGATACACATTTCAGTGAGCTGGGAGCAAGATATATTGCACAAATTGTGGTAAAGGAAATCCGGGATTTAAAACTGGAGCTTGCTGAACGGATCATTGTACCAGTAAAGAAATAATAATAATGAAGTTTTGTTTTTTCATATTTTTCTTTTGTACTGCAACCACAACTGCTATTGCACAAAGTAAAGCAGGTATTACCGGAATACCCGATACATCTTATACTATCAATGGTGATTATCAGAAAACACTCAAGGCATATCCCTTTATTAAACTTGTAAGGGAAGTTGAGCAGGGAAATGTAACAGAGAAAAAGAATATTATTTACTGCAACAAGGGAACACGAAAATTAAAGCTGGATGTTTTTTATGTAAAACAAAAAAAGCCGGTTAAACAAACGGCTATTATCTTTCTCCATGGTGGAGGATGGAGAAGCGGTAACAGAACCATGCATTATCCGCTTGCTCAACGCCTGGCTAAGCTTGGTTATGTTTGCTTTACACCTGAATATCGATTGTCTACAGAAGCGTTGTATCCTGCAGCGGTGTATGATGTAAAGGCAGCAATACGCTGGGTACGCAGGCATGCAAAGATCTTTCAAATTGATCCATCAAGAATTGTTATTGCCGGGCATTCAGCAGGCGGCGAGTTAGCGGCGCTTATGGGAGCAACAAACGGAAATCCTGCGTTTGAAGATGAAGGATGCACAAGTAACTATTCCTCTTTTGTAAATGCCGTCATTGATATCGATGGTACACTTGCGTTTATTCATCCGGAATCTGGTGAGGGAGATGATAGTAAACGTATTTCTGCAGCAACTAACTGGTTCGGCTATTCTAAAACAGAAAACCCTGCATTATGGAACCAGGCTTCTCCATTAACGCATGCAGGAAAACAAACCCCTCCCATTTTGTTTTTGAACAGCTCAGCAGCAAGAATGCATGCAGGCCGAGAAGATTTTATTCAGAAAATCAATACATTCAATATCTATTCAGAAGTAAAAAGTTTTGATGATGCGCCGCATACATTTTGTTTTTACGAACCGTGGTTTGATCCTATGATCAATGCGATTGATACCTTCTTAAGAAACGTATTTCAGCAAACGAAACAGGCAAACTGATGAAAAGAAGAGTACTTTTTTTTCTGCTGATCTCTCTGTTAACCGGGTATTGTTATGCGCAAACAGCAAACCCGCAACAATACAAATATGTGTTTACAGTAGCCAAAGATGGTACCGGTGATTTTAAATACATCCAGGATGCCATTGATGCCATGCGGGTATATCCATTGCAGCCAATTACTCTTTACATTAAAAATGGAGTATATACTGAAAAAATTGAGTTGCCTGCAAACAACACAGATGTAACTTTCATTGGGGAAAGCGTTGAAAAAACAATCATCACATTCAACGACTATTCAGGCCGGGGCAAATTAAACACCTTCACTTCTTACACCGCAAAAATATCGGGCAATCGGTTTGTTGCTGAGAACATAACCTTTGCCAATTCAGCAGGACCTGTTGGGCAGGCACTGGCTTTGTATGTTGATGCAGATAAAGCAGTGTTTAAGAATTGTAAATTCATTGGAAACCAAGATACCATATTTGCTGCAGGTGAAAATGCAAGACAATTATTCCTTAATTGTTATATCGAAGGAACTACTGATTTTATTTTCGGTCCATCAACAGCTGTATTTCAGAACTGCACCATCAGGGCAAAATCAAATTCATTTATTACAGCTGCCAGCACTACAGCAGGAAAGAAATTTGGGTATGTATTTCTCGATTGTAAAATTATTGCAGATTCATCTGTTACCAACTTGTATTTAGGCAGACCATGGCGGGCCTATGCAAAAACTGTGTTCATCCGTTGTGAATTGCCCAAACAAATTACTGCCGAAGGCTGGAACAACTGGGGCAACCCTTCCAATGAACAAACCGTCTTCTATGCAGAATATAAAAGCAGCGGTGAAGGCGGAAGCAGTCAACAACGTGTTGCGTGGAGTAAACAGCTGAATGATAAAGAAGCAAAAGAATATACCTTAGAGAATATTTTTTCAAACAGCAGCCTGGTTCAACAGGAAGCAAACTGGTTTCAGCAAACAAGAACAAAACCATTTGAGTGGCCCGTTCAAAAATTAAAGTAATATGAAGAAATTTGTTTTCATGGCAACGGTATTGTTTACAATAAACGCAAATGCACAATCAGTTACAGAAATGCCTTTGTATAAAAATGGCGTGCCTAATTCAAAGCCGGCACCCAGTAAAGAAAATTCAACATTTAAGGATAATGTAACAAGGATTGCCAAAGTAAGTGTACCCACTCTTACTATGTATAAACCGGAAAAACCTAATGGCATGTCGGTAATCATTTGCCCCGGCGGTGGTTATTCCATTCTTGCCTTTGATAAAGAAGGTACAAGGGTTGCAGAAGAAATGAACAAGTGGGGAGTTACTGCTTTTGTTTTGAAATACCGTTTGCCGGACGATACAACAAATATTGATAAAAGTCTTGCACCATTACAGGATGCACAACAGGCAATAAGAATCGTAAGAAAAAATGCCACGGCATGGGATCTCGATAAAAAGAAAATCGGCATCATGGGTTTTTCTGCCGGTGGACATCTGGCATCGACAGCAGCAACACATTTTGCAGGGAATGCTGATGCAACAGATAAAGACACTACTTCTGTTCGCCCTGATTTTGCAATATTAATTTATCCGGTGATCAGCTTCGACAGTACAATCACACACAAAGGATCAAGAAATAATTTAGTTGGCGCAAATGCATCAGCAGAAACAATCAATCTCTTTTCTAATGAATTACAGGTAAATGCTAAAACGCCTCCAGCGTTTTTAGTACATGCAGGTGATGATGGTGCAGTGCCTGTTGAAAATAGCATCCGTTATTACCAGGCCTGTATAAAATACAAAGTGCCGGTCGAAATGCATTTATATCCCAAAGGCGGACATGGTTTTGGCATGTACAATAAAACAACAACTGATAACTGGATGGAACGTTTATCGAACTGGCTTGCTTCGTTAAAGTAAGTTAGAATGGAATTAATCATCACAAAGGAGATATGAAAAAAGCCCTCATCATAGTATTCTCAATTTGCAGTTATGCATCTGCACAAACTGTTTCGAAAGTATGGGTTGCAGATAATGGAAACGGTACTTATAAAAACCCTGTTGTGAATGCAGATTACAGCGATCCCGATGCCATCAGGGTTGGCGATGATTACTATATGGTTTCCTCCAGCTTCACACATATACCCGGCTTACCCATTCTTCATTCAAAAGATTTGGTAAACTGGAAGTTAATTGGTCATGCATTAAAACGTCAGCCCCCTTTTGAGTATTTCTCAACTGTTCAGCATGGAGGTGGAGTATGGGCTCCTTCTATCCGTTATCACAACAATGAATTTTATATCTACTATCCCGATCCTGATTTTGGTATTTATCTCGCCAAAGCAAAAAATATTAATGGACCGTGGAGTGAACCTGTTATGGTTGAAGCAGGAAAAGGTTTGATTGATCCCTGTCCGCTTTGGGATGATAATAATAAAGTTTATTTAGTGCATGCTTATGCAGGAAGCCGTGCAGGAATCAAGTCGCTCATTGTAGTAAAGGAATTAAATAAAGAAGGAACCAAAGTGATCAGTGATCCGGTGATGGTATTTGATGGACGTGTAACTGATCCAACTCTTGAAGGCCCGAAGTTTTATAAACGTAATGGGTACTATTACATTTTTGCTCCCGCTGGTGGAGTAAGTACAGGATGGCAATTGGTTCTTCGATCAAAAAATATTTATGGACCATATGAACGTAAGGTTGTAATGGATCAGGGTTCAACAGCAGTCAATGGGCCCCACCAGGGTGCATGGGTTACAACACAAACAGGAGAAGATTGGTTCCTGCATTTCCAGGATAAAGATGCTTATGGAAGAGTAGTTCATCTGCAGCCAATGAAATGGGTGAGCGACTGGCCGGTGGTTGGAATTGATAAAGACGGTGATGGTAAAGGCGAACCTGTTCTTGTGTATAAAAAACCAAACCTCGGAAAAGTTTATCCTGTTACAACCATTGCTGATGCTGATGAATTCAATTCAACTTCATTGGGTTTGCAATGGCAATGGCAGGCTAATCCGCAGCAATACTGGGCCATGCCAACAGCAGGTGGGTTTCTCAGAATGTTTTCTGTGCTAAAAGCCGATTCAATGCCATCAGCCTGGTATTATCCGAATATACTTGCACAAAAAACTCCCGCCGATGAATTCATTGCAACTGCAAAAATTTCTTTTCAGCCAAAATGGGAAGGGGAGCGGTTTGGGATGATTGTAGTGGGATTGGATTTTGCTTATATCTCTATTGTAAAAAAGCAGGATGGTAACTATCTTTCATTTGCTTCCTGCAAAGATGCAGATAAGGGAAAGAAAGAAACAGTGCAGGATGGTGAAAAGCTCAACAGTAAGGATATTTATTTTAGGGTAAAAGTATCCAACGGAGCCGTTTGTGAATTCAGTTACAGTGAAGATGGAAACAACTTTAAAACAGTGGGCGAAAAATTGAAGGCAAAACCCGGCCGTTGGGTAGGAGCAAAAGTTGGACTGTTTTTTACAAGGCAGAATAAAACCAATGATGCCGGTGTTGCAGATGTGGATTGGTTCAGAATAGAAAAATAGAAAGTAACGATCGCTTATTTATAATACAAATAAAAATTGCCATATGCAAAGAAGATCATTCGTTAAATACACTGCCGCAGCCGGAGCATCTTTAATGCTGCATCCTTTCACTTCACTTGCTGCAGGTTCAGCTAATAAATTAAAACTTGCTCTTGTTGGCACGGGTGTCCGTGGTACAGGTTTGTGGGGCAAACAAATTGTAAGTCAATTTAAAGATGCCTGCGAATTCGTGGGATTGTGTGATATTAATCCCGGTCGTCTTGCGTATGGCAAAGAATATATGGGTGTAAGCTGCCCCACATTTGTAAACGTGGATGAAATGCTTAAACAGATTAAAGCTGATTATGTTATCGTAACAACCGTTGATGCAACGCATGATGAAATTATTATTAAAGCGCTGAATGCGGGCTTTAATGTAATTACAGAAAAACCAATGACAACCGATGAAGATAAGTGCAGGAACATATTAGCAGCAGAAAAAAAGTCAGGAAAAAAAGTAGTGGTTGCGTTTAATTACCGTCACAGTGTACATGCCATGCAATTAAAAGAGCTGCTGGCTGCCAATCGTGTCGGAAAAATAACCTCTGTTGATTTTAATTGGTATCTGAATGTGAGTCATGGTTCCGATTATTTCCGTCGTTGGCATGGTCGCATGGCAAAAGGTGGTTCGCTGTGGGTACACAAAGCCACTCATCACTTTGATTTAATTAACTGGTGGCTTAATAGCGAACCTGTTGAAGTAAGTGCGTATGGTTCTTTGGAACATTACGGAAAAAATAACTCATTCCGTGGTGCCAAATGCCGTGGCTGCGAACACAAACCTAATTGCAAATTCTATTGGGACATCACTGCCAATAAACACAACGTCAATTTATATGTAAACAATGAGCAGCACGATGGCTACATCCGTGACGGTTGTGTATGGAGCAACGATATTGATATTTATGACAAGATGAGTGCACAGATCATTTATGCAAATGGTGTAACGGTGAATTATTCACTCACTACCTATTCGCCATATGAGGGCTGGCAGATTGCTTTCAATGGAATGAAAGGAAGAATTGAAACATGGGAAGATATTCCTTACCTGCAAAAAACACCCGATGACCAGGCGAAACGCCATGCAATAGAAATGAGCAATGCAGATGATGCTGTTGCCGGTGAGGTTCGGGAAATTCTTGCATGGGATAATTTTGGAAAAGATTACGAAGTATATACAACTCCAAAAATACGTGGCGGGCATGGTGGCGGAGATATTCGCATGCAACGCAGGATGTTTACAGATACAAACGACAATCCGCATCATGTTATGGCAGGAACAAGGGAAGGAGCAATGTCGATCTTGATTGGTATTGCTGCCAGGAAAAGTATTCAGCTAAAACGTTCTGTAAAAATCAGTGAGTTAACCGATCTGGTACCTTTAGTCAGCAGGTTTTAAAACAGTACAGTATTTTCAAGAATTAAAAAATCAATTATGAAGTATAAGAACTTTTTTTTGCTTTTGTTTTTTTCAGTGAGCTCTTTGTTTTCTTTCTCTCAATCAAAAAAAGAACAGCAGGTAGCAGCAGCTGTTGAAAATCTCAGACTGGCAATGATCAGCGGCGAAAGGTCTGCACTTGAAAGTATAGCTTCTGATAAATTAAATTATGGGCATAGCGGTGGTAAGGTTGAAACAAAGCAGGAATTTGTTGAATCAATTGCAAGCGGGAAATCAGATTTTGTAACCTGTGATTTTACAGAACAAAAAATTACCATGAGCGGGAAAGTTGCCGTTGTGTGCTTTAATTTGTCGGCAAAAACCAATGATAATGGCAAACCCGGTGAGGTTAATTTGAAATTGATGACGGTTTGGCAACTGGAAAAAGGCGGCTGGAAAATATTGGCACGCCAGGCTGTAAAAGTTCAAAAATAAATGACTTCGTTCCCGGTATCGATTGCGTAAATAAAGCACCTGAAATGCTTGAATATGCTGTTCATAAGGGTAAACTTGTGAACCGTAAACTATTGTAAATAATTTCTTTTAACGATTCAACGCTTCAATGAAAAAAATAACGCTCATAGTATCTCTCCTTACAATTGGCCTGTTCTCTTTTGCTCAACCGATAGCTGCCGGCTTCAATGGAAAAATGCCGGTGATCATTGCTCCCAAATTTAAAAAGGATACCAGCAGCATTGTAAAGTTTGGTGCTGTTCCTGACGGACATGTTCTCAATACAAAAGCAATCAACAATGCAATAGATGCCTGCAACAAAAAAGGTGGCGGTGTGGTATTGGTTCCTTCGGGCTTGTGGTTAACAGGCCCAGTTGTATTAAAGAGTAATGTGAATCTGCATTTGGCAGCAGGAGCTACATTGTTGTTTACAGATGATAAATCGCAGTATCCATTGGTAAAGGCAAATTATGAAGGATTGCCCCAAATGCGTAACCAATCACCCATTTCTGCAACAGGAGCAAACAATATTGCCATTACAGGGAAAGGCATCATTGACGGTAACGGTGATGTATGGCGTGCTGTTAAAAGTGATAAGCTCACAGCAAGTCAGTGGAAGAAAAAAGTTGCATCAGGTGGTGTGTTGAGTGAAGATAAAAAAACATGGCATCCGTCAGAAGCATTTCTGAACGCAAGCAAAGGGCCTGCTAATCCCGGTGAGATAAAGCCCGAAAGAGATGCAGCCTATTACGAAAGCATCAAAGATTTTCTGCGGCCCAACATGGTTCTTATTACAAACTGTAAATACATTTTACTCGAAGGCGTTACATTTCAAAACTCTGCAGCATGGTGTTTACATCCGTTGATGAGTGAACATTTAACCGTTCGTAATGTTTTTGTAAAGAACCCCTGGTATGCACAGAATGGTGACGGCATTGATGTGGAGAGTTGTAAGAATGTGCTGATTGAAAATTCTGTATTTGATGTGGGTGATGATGCATTGTGTATGAAGAGCGGTCGTGATGCAGAAGGCAGAAAAAGAGGTATGCCTGTTGAAAATGTAATCATCCGTGGTTGTACAGTATATGCATCGCATGGTGGATTTGTAATTGGCAGTGAAATGAGTGGCGGAGCAAAAAATATCTATGTAAGTAACTGCACATTTATTGGCACTGATATCGGTCTTCGTTTCAAAACAACAAGAGGCCGTGGTGGTGTGGTGGAAAATATTTTTATCAGGGATATCTACATGAAAGATATTCCCGGTGAAGCCATTTTGTTTGATATGTATTATATGGCGAAAGACCCGATTGCATTAGTGGGTGAAAAAAGAGAGCTGCCTGTGGTTGAAGTAAAACCGGTTGATGAAACAACTCCGGTGTTTAGAAATTTTCATATCAGTAATGTGTATTGCAATGGTGCCGCCAAAGGAATCTTTGTGCGTGGTCTTCCTGAAATGCATGTAAAAAATATTGTTTTAGAGAACATGGTACTTCAGGCAGCCAAAGGAATTGATGTGCAGGAAGCAAGCGGTATCAGCTTTAAAAACATCCAGGTCATTTCTGAAAATACAAACCCGGTTATTGATATTCTCAATAGTGATAACATTTCATTCGATAAGATTACTTACAAAGACGGCAGTGAAGTTTTGTTCCGTGTAAGTGGCGACAGGAGTAAGGGCATCAGCATAAAAAATACAAATGGCGCTAATGCAAAAGAGAAAATGCTCTTTGAGTTTGGAGCCAATGCAAGAGAAGTGAAATGGTAAGATAGAATAAAATATTAACGACTAATATAAAAAGGGAACATGAAGAAACTCATCCTCATAGTAT
>JBEBHT010000233.1:0-6671 GCA_040081135.1 Lacibacter sp.
ATAAACTTACAATTGTTAATACCCCTTAGACGGTATTGAATAAGTGTTGAAACCTTGTTAACTTAGCCAAAATTAACCCAAGATGAAAGCAATTGGCTTATCCCTGATTCTGTTTCTTTCTTTTTCAACCATTTCATCTGCACAAAGCTGTTTATCCGGAAACTGCAGCTCGGGCTTCGGCAAATTCAAATATGCGAATGGTGATATTTATGAAGGCGAGTTCTCTGACGACAAACGGGAAGGCTATGGCGTTTATAAATGGAGTACGGGCGAAAAATTCTTTGGTGAAAGTATAGCCGATGTCTTTTATGGTTTTGGTGTGATGGAATTTAAGGATCGCACCAAGTATATCGGTGAATTTAAAGCGGGTGAATTTGAAGGTGAAGGAGAAAAGACCTACCCTGACGGAACTAAAAAAACCGGGCTTTTCGGCAAAGGTAAATACCTCGGTAAGATTTCTTATTACAGTAAGCCGGTAGGTACTACGGGTTGCCTTAACGGAGATTGTGATAACGGTTACGGGATGAAATACTACACTGGAAACGACCGTTATTTTGGGTATTTTAAAAACACTAAAAGGGATGGTTATGGTGCATATTACTGGGATGATGGTACCCGTTGGGTTGGTCAGTTTCAACAAAATCTCTTAACAGGGTATGGTACTTATTTCTTTATTACCGGCGAAAAATATGTTGGGGAATTTATAGATAGCAAGCGTAATGGGTGGGGTATCAACTATGATCCGCAAACAGGAATTAAAAAAATTGGCTTCTGGGAAAACAATAACCTGGTTACGCCAAAAAATACGCTTTTGAAAGACGGCAACTCAGCAGGTTGCCTTAGTGGTGATTGTAAAAACGGTTTCGGTAAATATGTTTACAATAACGGCTATTATGTAGGAAATTTTAAAAATGGTTACCGTAATGGACAGGGGTCGTATTACTTTGATATCGGCGATTTTTACATTGGTAATTTCAAAGACAATAAATTTAATGGGAAAGGAATTTACTATTATACCAATGGTGAACGGTATAACGGAGAATGGAAAGATCAGCGCCTTCATGGTAAAGGAGAATTGGTTCAGTTTGATGGCGAATTAAAACTCGGTTACTGGAACGAGGGTAAGTATGAAGATAAGACCACTCCTCCTCCCGGCTATGATGCATGGGTGAAAAGTAATTACAATGCGGGTAATACAAATACAGTTGCAAATAACAACCCGCCACCACCTCCACCAAACACTACAAAACCCAATACCCAGCCGGTTACGAATAACACCAAACCGAATAATAATCCCGTAACAAATAATACCAAGCCAAACAATACAACAAAGCCTAATACCAACCCTACTACACCAACGAATAACACCAAACCTAATAATACGAACACAGGTTTTGGTACAGATTTTCTTGACAAAGTAAGTTTGAAGAAAGGTCTGGCATTGATTATTGGTAATTCTAAATACAGTTATTTCGGAAAGCTGAGCAATCCTTCCAATGACGTGGTATCAGTTTCCAATGCTTTACGATCAAGTGGATTTGATGTGATTGTGCTGTATGATGGAGACAGGGTAAAGATGGTTGATAAACTCCGTGAATTTGCTGAGCGTCTTAAAGATTATGAGGTGGGCGTTTTTTACTATTCAGGTCATGGTGTAAAAAATGGTTCTGAAAACTATATGGTACCAACAGATGCCAACATGAAGAACCCCGAAGATGTTCCTTTGAGTTGTCTTGGGTTGTCGAATGTATTAACAAGAATGGCGAAAGCGGGAACAAAACTTAACCTGGTGATTGTAGACGCATGCCGCACACCATTTAAAGAAGGAAAAGGTTCATCTGAAGAATTTGATCCTGCTCCAAGTCTCAACAGTAAATCAAGACCTGATGAAACAGGCATTTATTTTGCAACCTCCGATGGAACTCCAGCTTCTGATGGTATTCCCGGCACTAATGGAATTTATACAGGTGAGCTGGTAAAATATCTGAAATACATGTGCCAGGATATTAAGATTGAAGATATTTTTAAACGAGTAGCCAAGGAAGTAAAAGCCAAATCAAATAAAGTACAGGTGCCGGAAGCAAACAGCAATATCACAAAAGACTTCTACTACCAGTGTAAACAGTAATAAAGTTTAATTTTATACAAACGCCGGATCAACTTATCCGGCGTTTTATTTTTGAACAATGACAGAACCAGTCTTTAATGAAGCATACTGGAGCAACCGCTATTTGCAAAAGCAAACCGGTTGGGATATTGGGTACAGCTCTACTCCGTTAAAAGAATACATGTTAACGGTAAAAGATAAAACTGTTTCCATTTTAATTCCGGGTTGTGGCAATGCTTATGAAGCTGAATCATTGTTAGCGATGGGATTTACTGATATTACTTTGCTGGATATATCTGCTGTATTAACAGCTGAACTGAAAAAGAAATTCAGCAATAAGAAAATCAATATTGTTACAGGTGATTTTTTTGAACATGCAGGTCAGTATGATTTGATACTTGAACAAACATTCTTTTGTGCTATTCATCCATCACTACGAGAGACCTATGTTGAACAAATGAACAGGCTGCTGAAACCCGGTGGAAAATTAGCCGGTGTCCTGTTCAACAGAAATTTTGAAGGAGGCCCCCCTTTTGGCGGAACAAAGGAAGAATATGAACCACTTTTTGCAGCTCATTTCAACATAAAAAAAATGGAGTTGTGTTACAACTCCATTCAACCACGCAGTGGCACTGAATTATTTTTTATTGCTGAAAAGTAAATTAACCTCTTCCCATCTGTTTCAGGAAAGCTACATGCGATGCAACAGCCAGGCGCATTTTTGGATATTCGATATAAGGAACATTATACTCCTCACAGGTTGCTTTAATGATCTTGCTGATGGCAGGATAATGCACATGTGATATTCTCGGGAACAGGTGATGCTCGATCTGGAAATTTAATCCGCCAACCAATGTTGAGATCAGCTTATTTCTTGTAGCAAAATTTGCTGTTGTTTTTAACTGATGTACAGCCCACTCATCACTTAAACGGCCATCTTCTTCATTGGGTACAGGGAATGCTGTATGTTCAACTGTATGTGCCAGCTGAAATACAATACTGATAACTAATCCAGCAAAAACTGTTGCTACTCCAAAACCAAGAAGCCATGGTAAAAAGCCTGCCACATAAATTGGTAAGGCCACAAAAATAAACAGGTGAATCAGTTTAAATGCCCAGAAAACGATATGGTCATTCAAACGCATTGTCTTTAACGGCATGTCGCCTATTTTCTGTTTAAAATATTTCTGGTAGTCCATTACAAAAATCCAGAGAATATAAAGTACTGCATACAGGAACCAGAAATAGCGGTGCTGATATTTATGCAAAGAATATTTCTTTTGCGTACTGCTCATCCTCATCCATGGCTGAATATCGATATCATCATCAATGCCATCAATATTCGTATAGGCATGGTGAATAATATTATGTTTTACATTCCACATAAAACTGCTTCCACCTAAAAAATTCAATGAAAAAGCAGCCATGATGTTTACAGGTTTGTATTTGCTGAAACTGCCATGTGCACCATCGTGCATTACATTAAAACCGATTGCAGCAATTAAACCACCCAGCAGGAGGCTTTCAAATATGCCCAGTAAAATGCCGGGAGTAAAGAAAACAAGATGAACATATACAGCAATCAACGCAACACCAAATGCGATGGCTTTAAAGTATAATGAAAAGTTACCGGTGGTTGTTTTACCTGCTTCTTCGAAGTATGCATTCACTCTTTTTTTTAACTCAGAATGAAATGATTGTGCCTTAACGGCGAATTTTGGAGTAGCCATAATAATCTTGAAAATAAGCGCAAAGTTAACGCTAAAATTGCTGAAAGAGCAATACGAAAAATTTATGGGTAACTGTTAACAACAAACGTTTATCAGGTAGTTATCTGAATAATTGCATCAAAACTCCTGATGCCGATACGTTTTTCTGTAATATATCCTTCACCATATTCTACACCTATCCGTTTGCCAAACATTTTATGGCGTGAGATCAGTGTATCAAAATATGCAGGTGTGGAGATATATGTTTGAGGTTCGTCTAAACCGGGACTGTTAAATTGTGTTGCATAAGCTTTGATACTTTCAACTTTTCTATCAAATACAGATGATATATCAAAAATAAAATCTGGCTCAGCATACCTGTCCTGAATATAATGGAAAACATACTTGGGCCGCCATGCGTCCTGGTTGACTCCACTCAGTTCTGTTTCAATTTTCCTCAGTCCAGATAAAAAGCATGCATCTGCTACAAGTTTTGATGAACGGCCATGATCCGGATGCCGGTCAACAATTGCATTGCATAAAACAATCTCGGGTTGATATTGCCTGATTTTTTGAATAATCTTCAACTGATGTGCTTCATCGTTAGTAAAAAAGCCATCACGCATACCAAGATTCTCTCTTACATGTACGCCCATAATCTTTGCAGCAACAGCCGCTTCTTCCTTTCTTGTTTCGGCAGTACCTCTTGTTCCCAATTCACCTCTTGTCAAATCAATTACTCCAACCTGTTTGCCATTTGCAATTTCAACCATTAATGTACCACTGCAGCTTAATTCAACATCATCGGGATGTACACCAAAAGCAAGTATATCTAATTTCATGTGTTCAGTTTTATTTATTGTTAGCCACATAGTACCGATATCTATCGGTATCATATATAAAATTGAGCGGTGAAAATAAGAAGAAAAGATGAGCTGCTAACGTGCAGCGGATGGGGATGAGCCATAGTTAGGCGCTCCGGAATACATGCGGTCAATTTCCTGCACAATGGATTCTATCTGGCGGTCGAACTTATCTTCCTGCGGGTTCCATTCCTGTTTTAAACTGCTTCCCACAAGAAACATGAGTGTTTGATAAAAACCTGCAGTGAAACCGCTTTTCATTTCACGGATGATTTCATAACAGTTGTTCCCGGTTTGACGGTTAATCAGCTTCATTAAAACCTTACCCTGATAAATGGACATATCAGTTACTTTATCAGTAAAAGCGGCTCTTAACTCCTTTTCCCTGCTCTTAATATATTTCTTTCGCTCTGCCCTGCCACTGATTGATTCAAGATGTTTATTTACATCAACCATAACAACACCTGCGGACCGTGCATAAGGATATGTGAGATAAACAGCATTACGAAGCCTTGTCCATTCGGCCCAGTATTTTGCTGCCTGTTTCGGATCGCCACCCCACACAAACACTTCACCTAATTCTTTACCACCCAATATTTCCCCGTTAATGATCATTGCCTTTACGAAAACAGTATCATTTGGCCCGTATTCTGTTTTGATGATTTGTTTAGGAGCAGCAGAATCAGGATGCGGTGGCAAGGGCTGCTCCTGTGCATAAACAGTTTGCAGACTAACCGTGAAGATGGCTGTGATGAGTACGAATAAGATATATGTGCTTTTCCGAAAATTCATTGATTGTGTAAATTAATCATTCCACCAGATTAATACAACAGACAGATGAAAGGTAACCAACGCTGCCTTGTGAAGGTTTTCATAATGTTCAACTATCGGTTATTTTGACTGTTAAGTCGTCTATAAAGTCCAATAAATAAATTTACTATGAAAGTTAATTGTCCAACTACTAAAGTGAAAATAAGAAATACTGCTGTCTTTGTTAAGTTGCCAAAAAACTTATAAGTTTTTGATTGCCAAATGTCATAATAGCGTCTTGGCATACCCGCAAGTCCATCATAAGAGTTTGTCATAAAATAGGGTATTGTCAAAATGAAAACGCACCCTACTATTGTCAAAATTATATGTGTCCAACTAAGCGTTTTTGAAAACAGGATGTTTTTTGTCGCTAAATACAACAACCAAAAAATAAAAAGAATAATCGTTGGCGTCCATATAAAATATGTCAAAGGAAAAACATAATAAGTATCGTGCAAATGGATGTCCATTGCAGAATTAAAACTGAATAATCCAACTATAAAAAGTAAAATAGCTGTAAATAAAAATAAATTATATGGTCGTTGTCTTAATCGCAAGATGAAGGTCTCTAAAATAACAGCTAACATATCTCATTCACGGAAAATAAACAAGGGAATCTGAATGATGTTAAACCACTTTCAATGTTCCTTTCCTATTCTTCAGGATATGATTTGCAGAAGCCAGCAGAAAACCAATCGTCATCACAATAATTCCCAGCCACAATACATTGATTGCAGGGAACTGATAGGCCTTTAGCGTGAGGTATTGAAGAACTGCGTTACTTTCTTTAACACCCAACTTAATGCCATCTTGTTCTGCACCTGTAAATGCAAGCACAAGACTTTGTGAAAGAACCGTATCAGCAACTACCTGCACTTTATCACCACTTAAAATTAACAGTGGTTCAGCTTTATACTTACTGCTGTCCTTGGCATATACCGTAATGTTTGCGGCAAATACAGAGTCTGTTGGATTTGAAGGAATATTTTTTCTTGTATTGGATCTGCCTAAACCTTCCAGAATAAAAAATCCCTGGCTGTAAAAAACAGTATCCCCCGGTTTAATTTTATGTTCCTTAAAGGTTGCCGTGTCTTTATTACTTTCAGGATTTGGAAGTGAAGTAATATAGGTAAACACATCTTTATGAATATAGTGTTTGCTGGCAGGGTTCGCCATCAATTG